>CAJUJV010000015.1:13444-21670 GCA_910586845.1 uncultured Hungatella sp. | reverse complement strand
GTGGTGGACTCCGTAGAATCTGCAGAGGTGGTAGATGACTACACGGTCCGTCTCCACCTGAAATGGCCGGATTCCGTCATTGATACACGCCTTGGCGCCACCCGTACCGCTTATATTCTTCCCGGGAAATATTATCAGGAAGTAGGAGGTCTGGATGGATACAACGCGGCTCCTGTTGGATGCGGTCCGTTTAAGGTTGCTTCCATTATGCAGGGCGAGAAGATCGTTCTGGAGCGGTTCGAAGATTACTATGGTGAGAAGCCTCAGGTAAAGACTGTTGAATTTATCAAGTACGGCGAGGATGCCACCCGTATGACCGCATTACTAAATGGAGAAGTCGATATTATCAATGATATCAACAACGACCTTCTGGCCAACTTCCAGAATGAGCCAAACATCAAAACACATGTGACTCCGGTCAATCTTTATCATCTCTACATATATAATACGAAAGAAGGTCCCACAGCCAACAAAAAGCTGCGTCAGGCCATGAATATGGCCATTGACAGGGAACTTCTGGTAGAGACTTTGTGGGGCGAGGGGGCAAAGGTTCCTCCCGGCTGGCAGGTGGAGGAATTCGGTGACTACTATATCGAGGACTATGAGCCTGTCAAATACGATCTCGAACGGGCGAAACAGCTGGTAGCCGAATCCGGCTACGACGGAAGCCCTATTGAGTTTCAGATACAGCCAAATTATTATATGAATGATGTTCAGGCTGCAGAAGTGTGTGCAGATCTGTGGAAGCAGGCCGGCATCAATGTACAGATCGCCTATAAAGAAAAAATGGACAAGGATTTTTCAGGACTTCGGACCTGGTCCTGCGCGATCCGTTTTAATGACCCGTTGGGAGCGATCTGGGTACAGATTCCTGACAGCGACATGATGGCAGCCTCCTGGCCCAATCCTCCTCAGGAGATCTATACCGAAGCAGGAGATATCCTGAAAAACAGCACGGACAAAGAGGAGCGCCGTAAGGCGGCCAGGAGATACATGGAAATTCTGGATGATGAGGTTCCGGCATCGTACCTCTATCTTCCGGAAGAGATCTGGGGTATCCGCACAGACCG
Source organism: uncultured Hungatella sp. (assembly GCA_910586845.1). Classification (GTDB taxonomy): domain Bacteria; phylum Bacillota; class Clostridia; order Lachnospirales; family Lachnospiraceae; genus UBA3402. The sequence continues at coordinate 20,600 of CAJUJV010000015.1, read as the reverse complement.
GAGCTTTGAGTGGGATCCCTACTGGACTATCCAGCAGATCATTTCTCTGAGGGCAGAAGATTTTCAGGCAAAGTAAAGGGGCAGGCAGATGGACGAAATATTACGGGTAGATAACTTAAAAGTGTATTATTATTCCGCCAAAAGAGTGGTTCCTGCCGTAGACGGTGTGAGTTTTACCCTGAAAAAAGGCGAGATTCTGGGAATCGTGGGAGAGTCCGGGTGCGGTAAGAGCACGGTAGTCCGTGGAATCATCGGGCTTATCGATGAACGGTACACCAGAATCGAAGAAGGCCAGGTTCTGATGGAAGGCAAAAATCTGGTAGATCTGCCTCCTAAAGAGCTTTGCCGGATCCGTGGGAAGAAGATTTCCATGATCTTCCAGAATCCGCTTTCGTCCCTGAACCCGGTGTATACCATCGGAAGCCAGATCGAGGAGGCTATCCTGGCCCATGAGAAGCCGTCCAAATCCCGGCTGAAAGAGCGGGTACTGGAACTTCTGAAACTGGTTCATATTCCGGCTCCCGAGATGCGCTACAACGATTATCCCCATCAGCTGTCCGGGGGGATGCAGCAGAGAGTGCTGATCGCCATCGCTCTGGCCTGCAATCCCCAGGTGATCATCGCTGACGAGCCTACCACGGCCCTGGATGTGACCATCCAGGCCCAGATTCTGGAGCTGCTCAGAGAGCTGAACGAGAAGACAGGCGTAGGAGTTATTTTCATCACTCACAATATGGGTGTAGTGGCGGAAATGTGCGATGAGATGATGGTCATGTACGGTGGGGTAGTGGTGGAGAAAGGAAAATGCGAAGATGTATTTGCACAGCCCCTCCACCCATACACCAGAGGGCTTCTGGCGGCGATCCCCAGCATCAAGGAGGACAAGGAGGAATTGTTCTCCATCAAAGGCCAGGTACCGGTGTTTGCACATCCGGTGACCCAGTGCCGGTTTGCCGACCGCTGCAGTCTGTGCGATGACCGCTGCCTGAAAGGAGAACCTCCTCTGAGCGTGCTGGAAGGCAGAGAGGTTCGCTGTCTGAAAGCCGGACATTCAGAAGAGGAGGAAGACCATGGGTGAGGGCAATGTGATTTTGAAAGTAGAAGGGGTCAAACGATATTTTCCGGTGAGGAAAGGCTTTCTCTTTCCCAAGATTCTGGGGTATGTGAAGGCCACGGACAATGTAAGCTTCGAGCTGCGGGAAGGCGAGGCGCTGGGAGTAGTGGGAGAGTCCGGATGCGGCAAGACCACTCTCGGGAAATTGATCATCGGCCTGGACGATGCGACAGAGGGAACCATCACCTTTATGGGGCAGCAGATGGGAACCAGGATGAAGAGAGAGGAACGGCAGAAGATTCAGATGGTGTTTCAGGATCCCTACTCCTCTCTGGATCCAAGGATGAACGTACGGCGGATCATCGAGGAGCCGCTGAGGATCCATACCAACCTGACTTCGGAAGAAAAACTGAAGACCGTAAAACCACTTCTGGAACTGGTAGGCCTCAGAGAGGATGCCCTGGAAAAATATCCCCATGAATTTTCCGGAGGCCAGAGACAGAGGATCGGCATCGCCAGAGCTCTGGCCCTGGAGCCGAAACTTCTGGTGTGCGACGAACCGGTGTCAGCTCTGGATGTGTCCATTCAGGCCCAGGTTTTGAACCTGTTCAAAGAACTGCAGAAAAAGAAAAATCTGGCTTATGTCTTTATCTCTCATGACATGAGCGTGATCCGCCATGTCAGCGATCGGATTATGGTCATGTATCTGGGGCAGGTGATGGAGAGCGCGCCGAAACGGGAGCTGTTCGACCACACCAGGCATCCCTATTCCATCGCGCTTATGGATGCCATCCCTGTGCCGGATCCTCAGTACAGGAGAAGGAGAAAGCCTCTGAGCGGAGATATCCCCAGCCCCATCGACGCCCCCAAAGGCTGTCCCTTCCAGACCCGCTGTCCCAGAGCCATGGACTGCTGCCGGGAGAGCCGCCCCGAGCTTCATGAGGTGGCGCCGGAACATTTTGTGGCCTGTCATCTCTTTGACCAGACCTCCAAAAAGGCGGTGAATTTATGAAAAAATATATTTTGACCAGAGCCATCAAGGTCGTGTTTACTGTCTGGTTTGTCTGGTCGCTGATCTTTCTGCTGACCAGATTCAGCGGGGATCCGGTGGAGTGGATCTTTGCCGACATGGATACTACAGAGGCTATGATCAATACTCTGAAAGAAAGCCTGGGGCTGGATTTGCCTCTGTGGCAGCAGTATGTGAACTCTCTGACCGGCCTGTTTAAAGGGGATGCCGGAATGAGTTACTTCTTCTCCCGCCCGGTGACCGAACTGTTCGCAGAGAGGATCGGAGCCACAGTATCTCTGGGTGCCGGCGCCCTGGGACTGGCCGTGCTGATCGGGGTACCCATGGGGATCCTGGCTGCCATGAAGCGGGGAACAGCCTATGACCGGGCCTGCATCGGCATCACGGTCATCGGCCACACGGTTCCCAACTTTGTTCTGGGAATTTTGCTGATCTTTCTCTTTGCTCTGAAGCTGCGTATGCTTCCCAGCGGAAGCACCGGAACGTGGAAACATTATATTATGCCTATGGTCACTTTGGCCATGGGACCGCTGACTGCTATCGCCAGGCTTACCAGAACGGCCCTTCTGGATGTGATCGGACAGGATTATCTGGACTGTGCCCGGGCAAAGGGAGTAGACGAGAAAAAAGTAATCTTTAAACATGCTCTGCGCAACGCTCTGATCCCTGTGGTGACTGTCATGGCAGGACAGGTCAACATGCTGGTAGGAGGGGCCGTGATCGTGGAAAATGTGTTTGCCTGGCCCGGTTTGGGAACACTGATCATCAAAGGCGCCCAGCGGAGAGATTTTCTGGTGGTGCAGTACGGGATCCTGATGATCGTCATCTTCGTATCTATAGTTAATTTTGCGGTTGATCTTTCTTACGGTTCTCTGGATCCCAGGATCCGGGACAGCCGGGATAAGAACTGAGGAGGGCAGGCATGAACACGAAGAAACGGAAGAAAAAAGAAATCAAGATCAGAACCGGAATCCCTCCCAGCATCCTGTTTTTGATGATCACCTTTGTTCTGATCGTAGGAATATCGTTCCTGGCTCCGATTCTGTTTCCCACAGATCTGGGGGCCACCAACCTGAGAGCCAGACTCCTGGCGCCAAGCTTTCTGGATCCGTCTTCCCCCTATCTGTTAGGAACAGACAGTGTGGGACGGGATCTGACCGTCCGGGTTCTGTATGCCACCAGGATGACAGTGAAGATCGCCTTTACCGGCATGCTTTTTGCGCTGACCTTCGGAACCATCATGGGTGTGCTGGCCGGGATGTGCGGGGGAAAAGTGGATCTGTTTATCACGTTTCTGGCCGATACCTTCCAGGCAGTGCCGAACATGTTCATCGGTATCTTCTGCGCCTGCTTTTTCGGAAGCGGGGAGTGGATGATCACCATCGTGATCGCCGTTACCGGGTGGTATCACTACACCAAGCTGATCAGGAGTCAGATCCTGCAGTTAAAAGAATCCAAGTACATCGAATGCAGCCGGGCCATGGGAGCGTCGGGGCTTCGAATCGTGGTGGAACATATTCTGCCCAACATGGCCTCCCTTCTGATCGTCCGGGCTACCATGAGCTTAAGCTCTTATATCCTTCTTGAGAGTACCCTGTCTTATCTGGGACTGGGGATTCAGCCTCCCCTCACTTCTCTTGGAGTCCTGATCTCAGAGGGGCGTGACTATATGACCAACCAGTGGTGGCTGGCGATCATTCCCAGTATCATCATGTGCTTCCTGATTCTCCAGGTGTCTCTGGTGGGAGACTGGGTTCGGGATATGCTGGATCCCAAGCTGAAAAACAGGGGTTAGAGTCAAAACAGGATGATCACAGAAAATTATACGATGAGAGAAAGAGAGGAGCATAACGATGAAATTATCGACTACCACAGCCATGTACAGAGACCGTCCGGAGGGGAGAGCAGTGATCCCCATCATAGACTGTGTAAGGCGGCTCCACAAGGCCGGCTATGAGGATGTGGATTTTAACTTCTGCCTCATGAACCAGTATGACCTGGAACTGACAAATGATCACTGGATGGACTGGGTGAAGGAGATGAAAGAGGTTTTGGCAGAACTTAACATGACAGCAGGCCAGGCCCATACCCCCTTCTACAATGTTCTGGACCCTTCCAGCGTGAAGGATGTGGATCATACGGAGGAGATGGTGCGCCGTTCCATAAAAGCTGCCGGGGAACTGGGAGTGAAGGCCATCGTCATCCATGCCGGTACTCACTTCTCTGACAATGATTATAAAAAGATCCTCCGGGAGAATGTAGAGTATTTTAAACCTCATGTGGAGCTGGCAGCCGGATACGGCATGAAGGTTGCGGTGGAAAATCTGTTTGACAAGATGGATCCGAACCGGGGCTACCGCCTCCGCCGTTATACGGCCAGAGTGGACGAGGTTCTGGAGGTGGCAGATACCCTGAGCCGGGATTATGACAACGTAGGCGTGTGCTGGGATTTCGGCCATGCCAACGAGATGGGCTGGGATCAGCCTCAGGCCCTGGAGATGATCGGGAAACGTCTCATCGCTCTCCATGTACAGGACAACTACGGCGTCATAGACGATCATCTTCTGCCTTACCACGGCACCATCGAGTGGGAGCCTCTTATGAAGACTTTAAAGAAGATCGGCTATGAAGGCGTTTTCGCCTATGAGACTCACAAGGCGACCACGAGGGTGCCGGAGCCCCTGATCGATGCAATCCTTGCCTATTCTGTAGAGGTGGGCAACTATCTGATCTCTCTCTATGACGAGGCATAGGGGGATGGCGGGAGAATATTTTATAGCTCTGGACACAGGCGGCACCAAATGTGATGCGGTGCTTTTTGACGGCCGGGGACATATTCTGGAGCATACCCGCACCACGGGAGGCGGTCCCATGGATATCGGCCTGAAAGCGGCTGCGGACAATACGGTCAGAGTCTTAAAACAGCTTGGGGAGAAGATACCGGACAGAAAGCCGGCAGCATCCATATACTGCAGCATAGCAGGCAATGACTATTATCCGGGACAGCTGGACGCCTGTATCCGCCCTCAGGTGGAGGCAGGCATCCTGAAGGTCTGGGATGACGGAGAGTGCATCATCACGGCGACTCTTGGAAGAAAGGACGGAGGCGGCATGATCGCCGGCACCGGAGCCTCTCTGTTTATCCGTTCCGGAAAGGTATATAAGCATATCGGCGGCTGGGGCTATCTTCTGGATTCCACAGGAAGCGGCTATACCATGGGCCAGGCTGCCCTCCATGCCATTGTCCGGGAGGCGGACGGGCGGGGTGAGAAGACTCTGCTGACAGAGATCATAGGAAAAGAGATGGGCAGGAACCCTGCTGACAATCTTCCCGCCGTCTATGCCGGAGGACGGACCTACATCGCGTCCTTTGCTCACTGTGTGTTTGAAGGGCGGCGGCTGGGGGATCCGGTCAGCTGCCGGATCTTCGACTGGACTGTGGACCGGCTGGCGGAATTTACCTTTGCGGCGGTTCCTTATTTTGAATCCGAATTTCCCGTGGCTTTAAACGGAGGGATCTTCGGGGCGTTTCCGGAGCTGGCCGAGAGTCTGAAGGAGAAAGCCGCTCCTCAGGCAAGGCTGATCCCGGCAGAGGTCCCTCCTGTATACGGGGCGGCAACAGAGGCGCTGTGGAACCTGGGAATTCCCGAGACGGAGTATTTTAAGCAGACATTTATGAAGGAATACGGATAAACAGGATCCAAAAAGGGTATTTACAAACAGAAAAAATTGTAGTATTATCATCTGCAAAAGATGCTTTATCACGTTAAAGCAGCCGAAGATCCAGGAAAGGATGAAAGTATGGAAGCAGGAGAGCAGATGATAAGACAGCAGTCGGGTCATCCGGCTTTGGAGACGGACCAAGGTCTTCCGGGGCTGTATGACCCGAGATTTGAACATGACAGCTGCGGTATCGGCGCAGTGGTCAATATGAAAGGGATCAGGAGTCACAGGACAGTGGAACAGGCGCTGCACATTGTGGAGAACCTGGAACACAGGGCAGGAAAAGACGGAGAGGGCAAGACTGGCGACGGTGTCGGTATCATGCTTCAGATTTCCCACAGATTTTTCAGGAAGGTCACAGAGCCTCTTGGAATCCGGCTGGGAGACGAGAGAGGGTATGGTGTCGGCATGTTTTTTTTCCCCAGGGATATGCTGGCCAGAAATCAGGCCATGAAGATGTTCGAGATCATCGTGGAAAAGGAGGGACTTACTTTCTTAGGGTGGAGGCAGGTTCCCACCAGGCCGGAACTGATAGGCAAAAATGCGGTGGACAAGATGCCGTGCATTCTTCAGGGGTTTGTAAAGAAGCCGGAACATCTGGCCAAAGGACTGGAATTCGACCGCCGTCTCTATGTGGCCAGAAGAGTGTTTGAACAGAGCAACGACAACACCTATGTGGTATCCTTAAGCAGCAGGACCATCGTCTACAAGGGGATGTTTCTGGTAAAGGAGCTGCGCCGCTTTTTTGTGGATCTCCAGGACAAGGACTATGAGTCGGCCCTGGCCACGGTCCATTCCCGGTTCAGCACCAATACCAATCCCAGCTGGATGAGGGCTCATCCCAACAGGATCATCGTCCACAACGGCGAGATCAACACCATCAGGGGCAATGTGGACAAGATGCTGGCCAGGGAAGAAACCATGGAATCGGAGTTCTTTAAGACGGAGATGCACAAGGTCCTTCCGATCATCAACCAGGAAGGCTCTGATTCGGCCATGCTTGACAATGCGCTGGAGTTTATGATGATGAGCGGTATGGATCTGCCTCTGGCGGTGATGATCATGATCCCGGCACCCTGGCAGTATGATAAATCCATGCCCCAGGAGGTAAAAGATTTCTACCACTATTACGCCACCATGATGGAGCCCTGGGACGGCCCGGCTTCCATCGTGTTCAGCGACGGAGATGTGCTGGGAGCAGTTCTGGACCGCAACGGCCTGCGGCCGTCCAGGTACTATATTACGGATGACGGTTATGTGATCCTGTCCTCCGAGGTAGGGGCCATCGACATCGACCAGTCCCGGATCCTTAAGAAAGAGAGGCTCCGTCCGGGGAAGATGCTCCTGGT
>CAJUJV010000015.1:0-13434 GCA_910586845.1 uncultured Hungatella sp. | reverse complement strand
CAGGCAGGGAAAGATCATTACGGACGATGAACTGAAGCTGTATTATGCCCGGCAGAAGCCCTATGGCCAGTGGCTGGACTCGAATCTGGCGAAGCTGGAGGATTTGAAGATTCCTAATATCGGAGTACCTCCCATGTCCAGGGAGAAGCGGGCCCGTCTTCAGAAGACCTACGGGTATACGTATGAGCAGTACAAGACCATGATCCTTCCCATGGCCTTAAACGGAGCAGAACCGGCCTCGGCCATGGGAGCCGACATCCCTCTTGCAGTGCTTTCGGCCAAGCATCAGCCTCTGTTTAATTATTTCAAACAGCTTTTTGCCCAGGTGACCAATCCGCCTATCGATTCCATCCGGGAGGAGATCGTCACTTCCACCACCGTGTTTGTGGGGGAGGACGGCAATGTGCTGGAACAGAAGGCGGAAAACTGTAAGATCCTCCAGGTGGATAACCCTATCCTTACCTGCACCGATCTGCTGAAGATCAAGCATATGAAGAAACCGGGCTTTCAGGTAGAAGTCATCCCCATTACCTACTACAAGAATACTTCTCTGGAAAAAGCCATTGACAGGCTGTTTCTGGAGGTGGACCGCGCCCACAGGGCAGGAGCCAACATCATCATCCTGTCAGACAGGGATATCGACGAGAACCATGTGCCCATCCCTTCTCTTCTGGCAGTGTCGGCCCTGCAGCAGCATCTGGTAAAGACGAAGAAACGGACTTCGGTGGCATTGATCCTGGAGAGCGGGGAGCCCCGGGAGGTTCATCACTTCGCCACACTGCTGGGCTACGGAGCCTGTGCCATCAATCCTTACCTGGCCCAGGAGTCTGTCCGGTATCTGATCGAGACCAACATGCTGGACAAGGATTACTATGCGGCAGTCCATGATTATGATCTGGCTGTGCTCCACGGCATCGTGAAGATTGCCTCAAAGATGGGCATCTCCACCATACAGTCCTACCAGGGAGCCCAGATCTTCGAGGCCATCGGCATCTCAAAGGAAGTCATAGACCGGTATTTTACGGATACGGTCAGCCGTGTGGGAGGCATCACTCTGGAAGATATCGCAAACGATGTAGATACGCTTCACTCCGCCGCATTTGATCCCCTGGGACTTGACGTGGATCTGACGCTGGACAGTGTGGGAAGCCACAAGAGAAGGGCGGGGCAGGAGGAACATCTCTACAATCCTCTGACTATCCATCTGCTCCAGGAGGCCGCAAGAAGGGGCGATTACGAGATATTTAAAGAATATTCCCATGCCCTTCATGATGAGGGCCAGACCGTCAATCTGCGGAGCATCATTGATTTCAGGTTCGACGAAAAAGGCGGGATCCCCATAGAGGAAGTGGAGAGCGTGGATTCTATCGTAAGGCGGTTTAAGACAGGAGCCATGTCCTACGGTTCCATTTCCCAGGAAGCCCATGAGACCCTGGCTGTGGCCATGAACCGGATCGGCGGCAAGTCCAACAGCGGAGAGGGCGGCGAGAGCCTGGAACGGCTGAATCCCGGGCCGGGGGAGGAGAACCGCTGCTCTGCCATCAAGCAGGTGGCTTCCGGCCGGTTCGGCGTCACCTCCCGGTATCTGGTCAGCGCGAAGGAGATCCAGATCAAGATGGCCCAGGGAGCCAAGCCGGGAGAAGGAGGACAGCTGCCGGGTAAAAAGGTATATCCCTGGGTGGCAAAAACGAGACACTCCACCACAGGAGTAGGACTGATCTCTCCGCCGCCTCACCACGATATCTATTCTATCGAGGATCTGGCTCAGCTGATCTTTGACCTGAAGAATTCCAATTCCCGGGCAAGGATCTCCGTGAAGCTGGTGTCCGAGGCGGGAGTAGGAACCGTGGCCGCCGGCGTGGCCAAGGCGGGAGCCCAGGTGATCCTGGTGTCTTCCTTTGACGGAGGCACGGGAGCCGCACCCAGAAATTCCATCTACAATGCAGGTCTTCCCTGGGAGCTGGGCATCGCGGAGGCTCATCAGACCCTGATCATGAACGGCCTTAGGGACAAGGTGATCCTGGAGACCGACGGAAAACTGATGACGGGCCGGGATGTGGCCATCGCCTGTATGCTGGGGGCGGAGGAGTTCGGCTTTGCCACGGCTCCCCTGGTGACCATGGGCTGCGTCATGATGCGGGTCTGCAATCTGGACACCTGTCCCGTGGGCATCGCCACCCAGAATCCGGAGCTTCGGAAAAGATTTAAAGGAAAACCTGAGTATGTGGTGAATTTCATGCATTTTGTGGCTCAGGAGCTGCGGGAATATATGGCGAAACTGGGGATCCGCACCGTGGACGAGCTGGTGGGAAGGACAGATCTTCTGAAAAAGAAAGACAACATAGGTTCTTCGAGAGCGGCCAGGGTGGACCTGACCAATATTCTGGGCAATCCCTATGCGGGCATGAAACTGGCAGGTTACCGGCAGAAACAGGTTTTTGATTTTAAACTGGAGGATACGGCCGATGAGAAGATCCTCCTGAAGAAGCTGAAAGCGGCTCTGGCATCGGGCCAGAAAAAAACTCTTCAGCTGGAGGTATCCAATGTGGACCGCACTCTGGGCACCATCTTTGGTTCCGAGATCACCAGGCTGTACCCCGACGGACTTGGGGAGGACACGTTTACTGTCTGCTGCAAAGGCAGCGGAGGACAGAGCTTCGGCGCTTTTATCCCCCGGGGCCTGACTCTGGAACTGGCGGGAGACAGCAACGACTATTTCGGCAAAGGGCTTTCCGGAGGCAAGCTGATCGTATATCCGCCCGAGAGTGCAAAGTTTAAGGCAGAGGACAATATCATCATCGGCAATGTGGCTCTGTACGGGGCTACCAGCGGAAAGGCGTTTATCAACGGCGTGGCAGGAGAACGGTTCTGCGTCCGCAACTCCGGAGCCACGGCGGTGGTGGAAGGCGTGGGAGATCACGGATGCGAATATATGACCGGCGGAAGAGTGGTGGTCCTGGGGCCCACGGGCAAGAATTTTGCGGCCGGCATGAGCGGAGGCATCGCCTATGTTCTCGATGAAAACCATGATCTGTACAAGCGGCTCAACAAGGAGATGGTGTCTTTCGAGGATCTGACCAACAAGTACGATGTGCTGGAGCTGAAAGCCATGATCCAGGAGCACGTGGCCTGTACCGGTTCTTCCCGGGGAAAAGAGATCCTGGAGCATTTCGGAGAATACCTGCCCAGGTTTAAAAAGATCATGCCTCATGATTACCGGCGCATGATGAACACCATTATCCAGATGGAAGAGAAGGGCTTAAGCAGCGAGCAGGCACAGATCGAGGCGTTTTATGCCAACACAAGGCAGTAGGAGGGGACGGGAACATGGGAAAGCCAACAGGATTTTTAGAATATGAGAGAGAAAACGGCAGGGCCCAGGAGCCGAAAGCCAGGATCGCACATTTTAACGAGTTTCACAGCCATCTGACAGAACAGCAGCAGAGACAGCAGGGAGCCAGATGTATGGAGTGCGGAGTCCCTTTCTGCCAGTCCGGCGTGATGATGAAGGGGATGGTGTCAGGCTGTCCTTTAAACAATCTGATTCCGGAATGGAACGATCTGATCTACAACGGAAACTGGGCCCAGGCCTACAACCGGTTAAAAAGGACCAACAGCTTTCCGGAATTTACATCCCGGGTCTGCCCTGCTCCCTGTGAGGCGGCATGTACCTGCGGTCTGGGCGGAGACCCGGTGACCATCCGGGAAAATGAGTATGCGGTCATCGAACGTGCCTATGCGGAGGGCATGGCCGCAGCCAGGCCTCCCAGGATCCGTACAGGAAAACGTGTGGCAGTGGTTGGTTCCGGCCCGGCAGGGCTGGCTGCCGCCGATCAGCTGAACAAACGGGGACACAGCGTTACGGTGTTTGAACGGGAGGACCGGCCGGGAGGCCTTCTGATGTACGGGATCCCCAACATGAAGCTGGAGAAGAAGGTGATCGAGCGGAAGATCGCCGTCATGAAGGAAGAAGGGATCCTGTTCGAAACAGGGGTGGATGTGGGAAAGGACCGGAAGGCGGCAGGACTGCTGAAAGAGTTCGACTGCGTGATCCTGGCCTGCGGCGCTTCTGCTCCCAGAGATATCCAGGTGCCGGGCCGGGAGGCGGAAGGAATCTGGTTTGCGGTGGATTTCCTCAAATCCACTACCCGGAGCCTTCTTGATTCCGATATGACAGACGGCCGGTATGTGTCGGCAAAGGGAAAGCATGTACTTGTCATAGGCGGCGGAGATACGGGCAACGACTGTACGGGTACCGCTATCCGCCACGGCTGTGCCTCCGTGGTCCAGCTGGAGATGATGCCCCGGCTGCCCCGGCAGAGGGCAAAGGACAATACCTGGCCCGAGTGGCCCAGGGTCTGCAAGATCGACTACGGGCAGGAAGAGGCCATAGCCCTGTTCGGGAAAGACCCGCGGATCTATGAGACCACGGTGAAGGAGTTTAAGAAAGATAAAAACGGAAAGGTGTGCGCCGCCGTTATCGTGAAGCTGGAGGCCAAAAAGGACGCCGCCACAGGGCGGACCCAGATGGTTCCCGTGGCAGGCAGTGAAAAAGAGATCCCCGCAGATCTGGTGCTGATCGCAGCCGGTTTTCTGGGCAGCCAGAAATATGTGACCGATGCTTTCGGGGTAAAGGTAAACGAGAGGGCCAATGTGGCCACGGCGCCGGGGGCCTACAGGACCAACGTGGACCGGGTGTTCACTGCGGGAGACATGCACAGAGGACAGTCGCTGGTAGTGTGGGCTATCCGGGAAGGCAGAGAGGCGGCAAGAGAGGTGGACAAAAGCCTGATGGGGTACACCAATCTGATCTGACAGAAAAAAGGGACCGTGAAAAACCAGAGCAGACTCTGGTCTTCACGGTCCCCGTGTCCCGAAAATTTATTTGAGAGACTGAGCGATGTGCTCTACGGCATAAGAACCGCTGTTGGCGGCAAAGGAGATGCCGATTCCCACGCCGGGATACTGGCGGGTAAAGGCGTTGCCGGCAACCAGCTCACCGGAAGCGTAGAGCCCTTCTACTACATTGCCGTCTCCATCCAGTACCTGGCAGTTGTTGTTGACCTCGATGCCGGGGATGGTACCGAAGTAGCGCAGGGTCACCTTCTCAAGATAGAAAGGTGCCGTCTCGATGACCGTCGCCTTGTCCGCCGTGAGAACGTACTCGTCTGCCGGGATGGGTTCTCCCGCGGCAGCGGCAGCATTGTAGGCGTCGATGGTATCCTTAAGAGCCTGGGCGTCAATGCCGTTATCAGCGGCCAGTTCCTCAATGGTGTCATACTGTTTCAGATAGCCCTTTTCCGTCTTTTCCTTGATCACATCTGCGTCATCATAGCTGGAATCCATGATCAGGAATGTCTCATGGTCAGTCTGCTGGGAACATGCGCGCTGGATGACATACTTGGGTTCCCCCTCGCCTACAAACCGCCTGCCCTCTTTGTTTACAAGGAAATTGGAAGGAATCAGGTTGGAGCCGTCAGGAGCCACGAGAGAGCCCATGGATCCGTCGCCTACTACTTTTGTATTAAACTGCCGTGTCATCAGGATGCCGTCACCGGTAGCTCCCGGGTTGGCGGATGAGAAGCCGTCGGCAAACAGGGGGAGATATTCTTCCATCAGTTCCGGGTTATTGCCGAAACCGCCGGTTGCCAGCAGAACGGCTTTGGCACGGATCTCATAGCGTTTTTCGCTGTCCGCGGCCAGGATGCCTTTTACGGCGCCGTCTTCCACGATCAGCTCCTCGGCAGTGGTGCCCATGCGCAGGTCATATTTGCCTTCCACATAGGTGTTTAAGAACTGGCTGAAGCTGGAACCCCGGTTTTCCGTGCGGATAGCGTAGACCTGATCCGAGTATTTGCTGGAGGCCTCGGTCTCTGTGGTAAAAGGAGTCCCGTAGGCGATCAGACGGTCAAGAAGAACATCAGATTTTTCGTATACTGCCTTGATGAAGTCTTCGTTCACGTCTGTGCCGGAGGTGTAGGCAAACAGATTGACGAAATCCTGAGTGGTGGAGGACACATGATCTCTCTCATGATACTGGGAGCTGATGCCTGCGATGGCTCCGCCGGAACCCGGAACAGAACCGGTGACATAGTCCAGTTTCTCCACCTGGATAAACTGGATATCGGGATAATCTTCCTGAAGTTCAAAGGCCGCCATGATGCCGGAGATTCCCGCGCCTACGATGACCACGTCGGTCTCCACGGTCTCGCCCTGAACAAGTTCAGCTTTCTCCGGAGCGGTCTTAAAAGGCTCCACATCGATGCCGGCGGTGGTGAGAGCGCTCTCGACGGCAGCCAGGATGGCGTTGCTGGTGACGGTAGCGCCGGAAACCGTGTCTACTGCCAGACTCTGAGCGTCGATGATGCGGCCGGGCATGTCTGATATGGCGTTGTCAGAGATGCCTGCCGTCTCACTGTGGCTGACAACTTCGATGCCGGTGATGGCGACGTCGGCATATGTAACTTCAACGGTCACCTCGCCGTTGTTGCCCTGGGCGGTTCCTGTGCAGACCGTGTCCGTGTCTGCGGCCGTGGTTTCCGCGGTGGTTTCCGGGGCTGCGGTGGTCTGGGCCGCCGTGGTGGCTGCCGGAGTCGTCTCTGCCGTCGGAGTGCTTGAAGAACAGCCTGACAGAAGGCCGCCTGTCAGGGAAAGAACTGCAAGCGCTGCAAATAATTTCTGGTGTCTCATACTTCTTTCTCCTCCTGAGATGATTTTTGCCGTGCTGTCTTTCCTGATTGTTTAAATACGGACAATATTCTGAAAAAGACAACACAGTAAGCAAATTATACCAGAACGGAATATGAGTGTCAACGGACTGGATAAAGCTGGAAAAGCAGGAAGACGGTGTTGCATTTTTCCGGATCTGTGGTAGAATACATCTGATACAGAAAATATAATAAGAAAAGCAGAGTAGGCCCGTGCGCGTTAAGTGCCGGCTGGACGGGGAGTTGCCAGCCGGACGAAAAGAAGATTCTTGCGGTGCACAGGCCGCATCCCGCTGCAATAGGATAGGATTATCTCCTGTTGTGGTAAGGAACTGCAAAGGAGGTAATTTTTTATGAAAAAATTGGCAACTTTGTTTCAGGATTCCTACAACGAACTGAAATCGGTCAGGACCATCACCACCATGGCCATGTTTGCCGCCATCGGAGTCATACTGGGAAGTCTGACTATCCAGATCGGAGACTTTATCAAGATCGGCTTCTCCACCATTGCCAACCAGTTTGTGTATTATCTGTTCGGTCCGGCGGCAGGGTGCCTCTTTGGCGGGGCGCTGGATATTTTAAAGTATCTTGTGAAACCTACGGGAGCATTTTTCCCCGGCTGGACCTTAAGCGCCATGGCGGCAGGACTGCTCTACGGCTGCTTTTTCTATAAGAGAAAACTGAGCGTGGGCAGAGTGCTGGCGGCAGAGCTGACTGTGTCGGTGGTGTGCAATATGATCCTGGGAACTCTGTGGCTGCACATGATGTACGGGAAGGGATTTTTCGTGCTGCTGCCCATGCGGGTGGTCAAGAACCTGATCATGTGGCCGTGAAAGCGGGCCATATCCTCAGGGGAATATGGGCGCATTCACGGCTTTTCAGTTTCCTAAAATGAAATATTATTACATTATAAAATATTTTTAAAATATATCTTGTAATTTCATTACATTTGTGATATTATACAGATGTAAGCGCTTATGGAAATGGAAAGGTATTCTATTCGCAGATAATTTATCGAAAAATACCGGCCCCACTATGTTAAAATTTCACAAAAAGGAGAAGCATATCATGCAGGAAATTTCATTTATGATCATTTTGGTTCTGCTGCTGTACACGATGATCGCAGTGGCAGATCAGATTTCCATTCAATGTGGACTGTACAGTCCGTTATTCGCGGCAACATTTACAGGACTGCTTTTGGGAGATCTGCAGACGGGGCTGATAATCGGGGCTACGCTGCAGCTCATGACCCTGGGCGTGGCCACCTATGGAGGCGCTACGGTTCCCGATTACCTGTCAGGTGCTATCATGGGAACAGCATATGCCATTATCTCCGGAGAAGGTGCGGAGTATGGGATCGCAGTTGCCATTCCCATCGGACTTTTACTTACTCAGATGGACGTACTTGGAAGGATGAGCAATTCCTTTTTCCAGCATTACGGCGACCGCTGTGCGGAGAGAGGCGACTGGAAAGGCATGGAGAGAGCCAATCCCCTGGGAGCTGTCACGTCTGATCCCGGTTGCCCTGGGTCTGATCTTCGGCGAGGCGGTGGTAACCAGTATCAACGCGCTGATCCCCGCATGGTTTATGACAGGTCTGCGGACGGCCGGAGCGATCCTCCCTGCCATGGGTATGGCGATCCTCATGAGGTATCTGCCGCTGAAAAAGTATTATCCTTATTTTATAATCGGTTTTGTACTGCTGGCTTACGGCGGTTCCATGTTTACGGTTATGGCAGCTGCCCTGCTGGGACTGGCTCTTGCTGCCCTTCACTTCAGCAGAGGAAAGGACAGGGCCGTGGCTGCCGTGTCAGGAGATGTGACGATGTATGACGATGAGGAGGTAGAGATCGATGGCTAACACAACGGAGAGAAAACTGACAAAACAGGATATCAATAAAGTATACGTCCGCAATCTGTTTGCCCTGCAGTTTGGCTGGAACTATGAGAAGATGCAGGGTCTGGGTTACGCCTATGTGATCATGCCCGCCTTAAAGCGTCTTTACGGCGATGATCCGGAGAAGATGAAACGGGCTTTGAAGATGCAGAGCTCCTATTTCAATACGACTCCGGGTACATCCCACCTGATCGTAGGCGCCGACATGGCCCTGGAAGAAGAGATCGGCATCGAATCGGAAGAAGCCGTCAGCGCTTTAAAGACCGGCCTTATGGGACCTCTGGCCGGAGTAGGCGACACTCTGTTCATTGCCATTTACCGGGCTATCGTATTCTCGATTGCCGCTTATGTGGCCATGCAGGGCAACCCGGTGGGGCTGACCGTACCGCTTCTGGCCTGCGCGGCGGTGCTGTGGGTCCGCTACAAATTTACCTGGATGGGTTACAGGTCAGGACAGAAGCTGGCTACGGGATTTGCTGACAGCATCGCTCCCATCACGGAGGCGGCCAGCATCCTGGGACTGACTGTTGTGGGCGCGCTGATTCCTTCCGTGGTCAACTACAGCACCAATCTGGCGTTTACCATGGGAGACGTAACCTTTGCAGTGCAGGATATGCTGGATAAGATCATGCCCAAGATGCTGCCTCTGGGAATCGTCATGCTGTCCTACTGGCTCCTGGGCAAGAAAAAGATCAATTCTACCAAACTGATCTTCATTCTTCTGGGGTTGGGCATGATCCTGGGCAATCTTCAGTCCATGCTGACTGCAGTTGCAGGATTGTTCTAAGGACAGAGGTGTGGTATGATAGGGATAATCGTAACAGGACACGGTACTTTTGCCACCGGCCTTACCAGCGGTCTGAGGCTTCTGGCCGGGGAACCGTCGGATTATGAGGCAGTAGATTTTGACCCGGAGGAATCTCTGGAGGTTCTCACAGAGGACCTTCAGAATGCTCTCGGGCGTTTAAAAGAATGCGAGGGAGTGCTGATCCTGGCAGATCTGACAGGAGGCTCCCCCTATAACACGGCAGTGAGGATGAAGCTGGGAGGCCTGGATCAGGTGGAGATCATCGGCGGAGCCAGTCTTCCTATTCTCCTGGATGCTTATATGAGCCGCAATATGATCTCTGATCCGGCGGTTCTGGCCAGGACTTCTCTGGAAGCCGGGAAGTCCCAGACCATCTGTTTTGAAGCTCCGTCTGAGAAGGCGGCAGCAGAGGAAGACGATGAGATCGAATTAGATGATTAACAGGAGGAACGGTTATGGCGATCGTACATGCGAGAGTAGATGAGAGACTGATACACGGCCAGGTGGCCATGGTCTGGACCAATACGGTGGGAGCTACCAGGATCGTAGTGGTCAATGATGCAGCGGTGAAAGACGAGCTGATCATCGCGGGACTGAAGATGGCGAAACCGGCGGGAGTGAAGCTGTCTATCCTGTCTCTGAAAAGAGCTGCAGAAAAGTTTAAAGAAGGCGCCTATGAGGAGGATAAGGTATTTCTGATCACCAAGTCCGTACCGGATATGGCCAGGCTGGTGGCAGACGGAGTTTCCATCCCACTGGTGAACGTAGGAAATGTAGCCAAGAGAGAGGGATCCCGGCCGATCAAGAAGTCGGTGAACCTGACGGAACAGGATGAGGCCTGTGTGAAGGAGATCCTGGCCAGAGGGATCCCGGTTACGGCTCAGATGATTCCCAATGAATCGTCTCAGTCCATCGAGAATTATTTATAAAAAGAAAGACGGGAGGAAGAAGAGATCTCATGAATGATGTGATATTGAAGATCCGGGAAAGATATGAGGACATGAGCCGGGGGGAGAAGAAGATTTCCGATTTTATCCTGTCCCGGGGCACGGAATGCCTGGGGATGTCTGCCATGGATCTGGCCAGAGAAAGTGAGGTTTCTTCTGCTTCCATTATCCGATATGTGCAGAAACTGGGATTTGAAGGGCTGGAAGGATTTAAGCTGGCGCTGGCATCTGCCGGGGCTCAGGACAGGGACAGCGACTGGAAGGTCATGGATCTGATCATTTCTCCGGAAGACACCATCGACGATTTGTGTCAGAAGCTGGGACAGATGGTGTCCACGGCCATGGAGGATTTTTTCTATCAGCTGGACAGAGATGCTCTGTCCAGGGCCATCGGAGTCCTGAAAAAAAGCCGGCGGATCTACACTTTGGGCATCGGCGCTTCCATGCTGCCCGCCTATGATCTGTTCCACAAGCTGAAGCGGGCAGATTTTAATGCTTTTTACAGTCAGGATACCAACATGGTTATGGAGTTTTTTAATTATCTGGATGAGAGAGACGTGGTGGTGGCATTTTCTTACAGCGGACAGTCCAAGGAGATTATCTATGCCTGTGAGGCTGCCAGGGAGAGAGGGGTGGTCGTCATAGCGGTCACCAGAAAGAGCAGTTCCCCTTTAAGCGGTCTGGCCGATATCTGTCTCTTTGTCCCCAATCAGGAACGGGCCATGAGAATCGGTGCATTTACATCAAAGCACACATCCATGACCATGGCAGATCTGTTATATCTGGGAGTTATCCAGGATGATCTGGAGACCATGGAGGTAGAACTGATGAAGACCAGGAAGCTTGTGGAGAGACTGAAACTGAAAGAGCAGGAAGGAGAACCACATGATAAAAATAGACGGCCTGACAACAGAAAACGTGAATGAGGCCACAAAACATATCGATCAGATGGATTCCCTTGGGATCGTAACTCTGATCAACAAAGAGGATAAGAAAGTTGCCCTGGCAGTGGAGAAGGAACTGCCTGTGATCGCAGAGGCGGTGGATGCTATCGCCGAACGATTCGGAGCCGGAGGGAGGATCATCTACTGCGGTGCAGGGACGTCGGGACGGATGGGAACCCTGGATTCCGTAGAGCTTTTGCCTACCTACAGCGTGTCCCCGGACCAGGTGCTGAGCCTGCTGGCAGGAGGAGAAAGCGCCATGTACCAGGCCGTGGAAGGGGCCGAGGATTCCCGGGAACTGGCGGTGGAAGATCTGAAGAACGTGAATCTGACAGAAAAAGACTGTGTCATCGGCATCGCCGCCAGCGGGCGGACCCCCTATACTCTGGCTGCGCTGGAATATGCCAATGAACACGGGGCTCTCACCGTGTCCATTACCTGCAACCGGGACAGCGAAATGGCAGCGGTGGCACAGATCTCCATCGCTCCCGTGGTGGGACCGGAGGTGATCAGCGGCAGCACCCGCATGAAGGCAGGGACAGCTCAGAAAATGATCGCCAATATGATCTCCACGGCGGTGATGGTGCGGCTGGGCAAGGTGTATCAGAATTATATGGTTCATGTACAGCCTACCAATGAGAAGCTGGTGGTCCGTGCCTGCAGGATGATCTCCCAGATCACAGGGGCGGATACGGATACGGCGGAGAAGACTCTGAGGGAAGCAGGCATGCTCCAGACCGGATGCAGTCTCCCGGAGGCCGCCAGGGCTCTGGATGAGACGGACGGAAGAGTACGGGATGCCATAGAAGCAGCAGGAAGATCATGAACAGGGCAGAGACAGTGGGAACGGCCGTCAGGCAGGAACTGGAGACCCTGGTAAGCGACAGGGTGATCCGGGGATTTTCACTGGCGTTTGTGGACCGGGAACAGGCGGAACTCTCATATCACGGGGTGATGGGCGCCATGGCTCCCTACAGCAGCCGTCCCGTGGAGAAAGGTCTTTTCTACGATCTGGCGTCTCTCAGCAAGGTCGTAGGCACCGCCAGCCGGATCCTGCAGCTGGCAGAGGAGGGACAATTGTCCATGGATACTCCTGTGTCACGTCTGCTCCCGGGATTTTTGTGGAAAGAGATCACTGTGGGTCAGCTTCTTCTCCACAACAGCGGCCTTCCGGCGGAGATTCCGGACAAACCACATCTGACCAGAGACAATATTCTGGAACGGCTCTTTCTTACGGCTCCGGAGGCCGGCCCGGGAGAACGGTTTGAGTATTCGGATGTAGGTTACATCCTCCTGGGGCTGATTATACGGGAAGGGGAAGGGCTAAAGGAGCGGATGAGTCTGGGAGAGAGTTTCCGGCGCCATGTGTTCGGTCCTCTGGGCATGGATCATACGTCTTTTCCCGTACCGGAACAGGCCGGCCTGTGCATTCCCACAGAGATGACGGAAAACAGGGGGCTGATCTGCGGAGAGATCCATGATTCCAAAGCATGGCTTCTGGGAGAAAGCGGAAGCGCGGGACTGTTTTCCACACTGGAAGATCTGGTAACCTTTGTCCGGGCCTATCTGACAGAATCCGACAGGTTGTTTACAAAGGAGACTTTCCGGCTGATCCGGGAAACGGAACGGTTTGGCCGGACCTACGGCTGGAGCAGAGAATATGGAGAAGGGACTCTCTATCATACGGGATTCACGGGGACTTCCATACTGATGGACCTGGACCGGTCAGAGGGGATGATCCTTTTGACCAACCGAGTCCATCCGGACAGGGATAACCCTGTGTTTCTGGAGAAGCGAAAAAAGATCAATCAATTATGGCTGAAGGGGAGCAGGTGAGACCTGCTTCCCCTTCAGCCATAATATGCTGCGGTTAATAATCTCTCTGTATCTGGATCCCCTGGGATTCGATGCCCTTGCGGATGGCCAGCATCTTTTCGTCGGTCTGGGCGATAATGTCCGCACATTCTTTCAGCTCTCTGCTGATCTCCGAGGAAGCAAACATCTGCTTTTTGTATTTCAGCTGGTGATCCAGGCTTGCCCAGAAATCCATGGCAATGGTGCGGATCTGGACTTCCACTCTCATAAATTTCTTCTCGTAGAAAAACACAGGGATCTCTATGATCATGTGATA
>CAJUJV010000014.1:52115-60774 GCA_910586845.1 uncultured Hungatella sp. | reverse complement strand
TGGAGTATCGCCTTGCCAAGGCGAGGGTCGCGGGTTCGAATCCCGTCT
Organism: uncultured Hungatella sp.; assembly: GCA_910586845.1. GTDB lineage: Bacteria > Bacillota > Clostridia > Lachnospirales > Lachnospiraceae > UBA3402. Next base: position 60,726 of record CAJUJV010000014.1, on the reverse strand, counting down.
CGCGCTTGAAACTGAGAAGAAAAAGTCCTTGATCGACAGGGGCTTTTCTTTTTTGTCTTGTTTTTGTCTGAAGACACTTTGAAGACGATTTTAGAAAATCATAATAAATTGTTCACATCATGGTTAAAGGTCTCTGGTATAGTGTCTGTATACTATCAGAAGACTCAAATCAGATAAGGAGCAGAGTATTTTATGAATATATTGTTTTTTCTCACTCCCAAAAGCGAAGTGGCGTTCCTCTATGATGACCAGACCCTGAGGCAGGCTCTTGAGATCATGGAGTATCATCGTTATACGGCTGTACCGGTGATCAATAAGCAGGGGGAATACATAGGGACCATTACAGAGGGGGATATGCTCTGGGGGATCAAGAATGAATATAATCTGAGTCTGAAAGGCGCAGAACAGATGCCGGTGACCACTATCCCCAGAAGATCGGACAACAGGCCGGTATCTATCGATGCCACCATGGAGGATATGATCGATAAGGCGCTGAATCAGAATTTCGTGCCTGTGGTAGATGACCAGGAGAAGTTTATCGGGATCATTACCAGAAGAGATATTATCCGATATTGTTATAATCAGATGAGCTGTCAGGAATGATCTATGAATTTTACAGGACTGGAAGGCTACAGGAAGGCGGCAGAGCAGGCATGCCGCCTTTATCTGTGGGAGAGAGAGCGGGAGATCAGTCTCCTGCAGCTGTCGGAAAATGCTACATTTCTGCTGAAAGATCTGACAGACGGACGGCCGCGGCAGGTTATGAGGGTATCCAGAATCGGGTATCACAGCGTGAAAGAGATCGAGGCAGAACTGCAGTGGCTGCTTCGCCTGCAGAGCGGGAACAGAGTGAAGGCGGTGTGCCCTCTTCCAAACGGACAGGGAAGGTTTCTGACAGTGACAAAGGCAGAAGGACAGGAGTATGTGTGTGTAGTATTTTCCTATCTGGAAGGATATCATCCGGATGCCGCGGATACTGTCCGGGCCCGGAGAGATTTTTATGAGATCGGACGGATCGCGGCGCTTCTCCATGAGGATATTGCTGAGTGGAGCGGGGCGGGGACACTGGACAGACCCCGGTGGGACTGGGAACATATGGTGGGAAGACAGGGACTGCTGGGGGACTGGAGGCAGTGTCGGGATTTAACCCGGCAGCAGTATGATCTTCTGGATGAGACCTGCTGCAGGATCCGGAGACGTCTGATCAGTTACGGGGAGAGAGAAGACAATTTCGGCCTGATCCACAGTGATCTGCGGGCGGCGAATCTGCTGAAGAAGGACGGTGTGATGCAGGTTCTTGACTTTGATGACTGCGGTTTTGGATGGCATCTGTACGATCTGGCGGGAACTTTCAGTTTTCTGGAAGATAATATAAGGCTGGAACAGTGGGTCCGGGCCTGGCTTGAGGGATACGAGACAGTGCTTCCGCTGAGAAAAGAGGATATCCGGGAGATTCCCACCATGATCATGGCCAGAAGGATCCAGCTTCTGGCCTGGATCACCAGCCACGAAGATTCGGATCCGGTGAGGGAAATGTATGCCGGTTTTGCCGGAAAGACGGCAGAGCTGGCAGAAAGGTATCAGCGTTTCTGCCGGTTTGACAGGAAAGGAGAAGAGGAAGATGTTTAGAGAGATTGGGAAGAGTGCAGAGATCAGCGGTCTGTTTACGGCCCTGCCGCCTGCCGTATGCCGGGAGCCCTGGGAGAAGATACCGGCTGATTACAGAAACCTTCTGGTGGAAGAGGGGGAGAAATGGATCGGTCACCCGTTTCCTCCTGTCTATGCCACGGATTTTATGGAATTCTGCAGGACAGGGAACCGGAGCAATTATGAGGACAGGATCTTCGAACGGCTGACAGCCCTGGATGCCCTGGTTCTGGCAGAGTGCGCCGAGTACCGGGGAAGGTTCCTGGATACCATCATCAACGTGATCTTTCTGATCTGTGGGGAGGCCGCATGGCAGCTTCCGGCCCACAACAGCTACATCCGGGATACGCCTCAGCTGCTGCTTCCCGATGTCACCCGTCCCGTGGTCGATCTGTTTGCGGCGGAGACCGGGGCGGTTCTGGCGCTGACAGAATACCTGCTGCGGGACTGCCTTGCCGGGATCAGCCCGGCAGTATCTGTGCTGATCGATCATAATCTGGAGACCAGGATCTTCGAACCTTATCTGGAGCAGCATTTCTGGTGGATGGGAGACGGAAAGTCCCCTATGAATAACTGGACCTCCTGGTGTACCCAGAATGTGCTTCTGGCAGTCTTTACCAGACCTCTGGATACGGGTATTCAGAAAGCCGTCATGGAAAAGGCCTGCAGGAGCCTTGACTATTTCCTTGACGAGTACGGGGAGGACGGATGCTGCGATGAGGGAGCCCAGTATTACCGCCATGCAGGTTTGACATTGTTTAATGCCATGGAGATCCTTAATCAGGTCTGCGGCGGCGCCTTTGAGCCTCTTTACCGGGAGGACAAGATCCGGAATATAGCCGAATATATCATGAAAGTCCATGTGGCAGGTCCCTATTACATTAATTTTGCAGATTGTTCTCCCATGGCCGGAGCCTGCGGCGTCCGGGAATATCTGTTTGGAAAGCGGACCGACAGCAGGGGACTGACGGCGTTTGCGGCTGAGGACTATCAGAATCTGGACGGCAGGCAGCGGCTGACTCCGGAAGAACACAACCTGCTGTACCGGGTACAGGCGGCTTTTTACCATAAAGAGATGATGGAATACAGGCGGGACGGGGAGACGGTTATTGACGATGTCTATTTTCCCAGCACAGGCCTTTTTATTGCGAGAGACAGGAGATTTTGCCTGGCCGTCAAGGCGGGGGACAACGGCGACAGCCATAACCACAACGATACGGGGAGCTTTACGATATACAGAGACGGACAGCCTGTGTTTATAGATGTGGGGGTGGAGAGCTATACGAAGAAGACTTTTTCGCCTCAGAGATATGAGATCTGGACCATGCAGTCCCAGTATCACAATCTTCCCACCTTCGGAGGAAAGATGCAGAAGGACGGAGAAGAATTCGGGGCATCACAGGTAGAATATGAGCTGGGAGAGACTGCCTCCAGGATCCGGATGGAACTGGCCGGGGCCTGGGAGGAAGGCAGTGTCCGATCTTATGTGAGAGAGGCCTGCCTGGAAAAGGGACAGAGGATCGTCATTACGGATCTGTGTCAGGGAAACGGGGAACCGCCGGTACTGTCCCTGATGACTTATGAAAAGCCGGAGATTCGCTGGGAGGAAGCCGGCCGGAGACAGGGTGGGACAGAACCAGAGGAGAAGGGGCGGGACTGCCGGATGATCCTGGGAGATCGGGGAAGCTGCCGGATAAAGGGAGCGGCCCGGATCTGCACAGAAGAGATCCCCATCACGGATCCCAGGCTTAAGACCGCATGGCATCATAATATTTTCCGTACCCTTGTAACCTTTGCAGGAGACAGGGTACAGCTTGTAATACCGGAGGAGATCTGCCTGTAAGGACAGGCAGGTCTCTCAGGGATTTTGCTGGACAAACTCCCTGGGAGAAACCCCGACTACTTTCTTAAACACCTTGCTGAAATAGAAAGCGCTTTCGAACCCCAGCCGGTCCGCCACTTCGTAGACTTTCATGTCCTGTTCCCGCAGCATGGTTTTTGCCAGGCTGATTTTCAGCTGGGTGATATACTCGGAGAAACCGACGCTGCAGGTCTTCTTAAACAGTACGCTGAGATAGTTGGGGCTCAGACCGAATACTGCGGCCACTTCGTTGAGAGTCAGCCGTTCTTCGATGTGATTCTGGATATATTTCTGTACATTGGAGATAAGATGCTCTTTGTAAGTGACCCGTTTGGATTTCAGGGTATCACAGAGACCGTCCCGGAGGCGGGTCATCCATTCGGCTACCTGTTCCACATTGCCCATGCGGTAGATGGAACGGTAGCCGTCGGCATCTTCGCAGAAGATTCCGCTGAGAGTTTCCTCTCCCCCGGGAAGAAGGGACAGAGCCAGGTAGAGGATATTGCAGGCGCCGTCGATGGCCTGGAGATAGCGGAGAGGGTTCTGGCGGAACAACTCGATGATCTGAGTCAGGGTATCGTAAAGGACAGAGGAATCGAATTCCTCAAAGGCCCGGATGAGATCATTTTTAAACAGGGTGATGTTAAAGGAATTTTTGATGGACTCCGGCTTTACCTGATCATAATCCAGATAAGGGTTCTCCAGGGTGGCGGAGGAAAAGGCGATCCTGGCATCCTGATAGGAGTCGCTGATCTTTAAGGGAGCATCTGCCACGGAGCCGATACCTACGGTCAGGCGGACATTAAAATAGTTGTGTACCATGGTTCCCGCATTGTGGATGGCCTCTGTCATCTTCCGGTGCTCCTGGCCGCTGACAGAGGAAAAGTGAAAGATGATGGAAAAATGCTTCATGTCCAGGGAGATCACATGGCATGGCAGGTGGCGGTTTAAGATGTCCCTGACCATCTGCAGAGTGCTGGTGTAAAGGTTCATCAGCTGTTCATGGGTCATGCCCTGGATCGAGTCTTCCAGGATCTCACAGTGAGCGGCTGCATAATACTGGTCTGAAAAATCAAGATTCAGATCCTTAACCTGCAGTTTGAACTGCTCTTCGTTGTCAAAAAGGTTGTGAAGGAGCCGGAGAAAGAATTTGTCCCTGTAAGTCTGCAGAAGAGGCCGCCCGGCATTGCGGAAGGCCTCGGTGGCCTGCAGATCATGGAGCCGTTTCCGGGCCTTTTCGATGGAAACTGCCAGAGACTCAGGGTCCAGCTCCAGCTTGATCAGGTAATCTACTACTTCATAAGACAGAGCCTGTCTTGCCAGTTCAAATTCTTCATAGCTGGTAAGGATGATAAACAGGGGGATCCGTCCGTAAGTGTCGCGGCAGGTCTTTGCCAGTTCCAGCCCGTTCATGATGGGCATACGGATATCGGTAATGACGATCTCCGGCGAGTATTCTTCGATCATTTCCAAAGCTACGGCTCCGTTCATGGCAGCACCGCAGATCTCGATGCCGTATTCGGCCCAGTTCAGCATGGATTTAATACCAATCTGAACAAGAGGCTCATCGTCCACAATCAACAATTTTATCATATCAGTCACTGTCCTTTCTCTGCCCCGGAAATACAGGGGATCAGAATCGTCATGGTGGTATAGACCCCCGGCTTACTGTCGATGGAGATGCCGTAGGAGGGACCGAAATCGTACTGGATCCTCTGGTTGACATTGGCGATGCCTACCTGACGGAAAAAGTCGGCGCTTTTGCCGGATGGCTTCTGGTGCAGCACTTTTTCGATGGTCTCGGCAGTCATGCCGACTCCGTTGTCCGTGACGGAGATCTGGAGATCCCGGCGGCCATGGTCTGTTTTCAGATGGGCGTCTACCAGGATCCTGCCGGCGGACCCCTTCGGTTCAATTCCGTGGAAAAGGGCATTTTCCACGATGGGCTGCAGTGAGAAACGGTGGATCTGATACTGATACAATTCCTCAGATTCGATCCTGTATTCGATGGAGATACTTCCTCCGTATCGGTACTGCTGGATAAGAAAATAATCCTTTACAAGATCCAGTTCCTCCTTCAGGGTGATCATGGAGGAAGTGCCTTTGGCAACTCTCTTTAAGAGCCGGGCAAGGGCGGTGGTAACCTCGGCGATGCCGGAGGCGCCCTGGATGGTGGCCATCCATTTGATAGAGTTTAAGGTGTTATACAGAAAATGAGGATTGATCTGACTCTGGAGGATCTGGTATTCCAGGTCCTTTTTCTGTTTTTCGTCATCGATCCTCTTTTCCATGAGATTGACCACATTAAAAGACAGCTCGTTGATCCCGCGGCCGATATCTCCCAGTTCATGGTCCCACTCAATGGAATCGTCTCTGGAAAAGTCGCCGAGGGCAATTTCACGGATCTTTTTCCGAAGCCTGGTCACAGGCTGACTGATGGTCCGGTTGAGAGAGTAGACCATGGACAGTCCCAGGGATAAAATGGCAATACAGATGGCGGCGATGAGGAGAAGATAGACCTTTCGCTGCTGTTCCAGCTGCTGTCTGGACAGGATCTGGTGGATGTACCAGCCGTCCTGTCCCAGAGGATAGGAGATCAGGATCTGGGATGTGCCGTCAGCCATACGGACCTTATGGACTCTGGTTCCGGGATCGGTGCTGTCTGTCCTCTCCGTGGACACGGAAGTGAAGTCCCGGGAAATCTTCTGGAAGCCATTGTCTCGGACCAGATAATACTGATCTCCCACAGATATGTAGAGACAGCTGTCTGCGGGGAGCGGAAAGGACTTCAGACGGTCCATGATGATATTGGCGGACACGGACAGATAGATCCAGCCGATGGCATCGCTGCCGAAGGAGTTGTATACAGGCCGTATCATGGGCAGGATCGGAGAATCCTGAAATTCCTGATAAAAAGGGTCATTGATAATACCGGGACACTCATGGTCCGGAGATGTGAGAAAGGAGGCCAGAAGCTCTGACCGGGCCAGGGAAGCTACGTTATAGGAGGAGGTATCTCCGGAGGTGGGCAGCACCTGAAGATAGTTGGTGGAGCCGTTGTTGGAGATCACTACTCTGGTAATGTAGCGGGATGGTCTTGTGTTGTGATATTCTTCTTTCAGACGCTCATAGGCATTGACGGCGATGCTTTTCAGTCCTTTGTTGTCCTTGGAGGCAACAGCCAGAGGGTCCTTGTCATGAAACGTTTCCAGATAGTTGAGGATATGGCTGTTGGAACCGCACCAGCGGAGAAAAGACCGGATATCGTTCATATCTGAAGATACATTGCCGGCTACCAGCTGGAGGCTGAATTCCACAGACTGGATCTGATTGCGGTAAAGCAGGGACTGAAATACCGTAAAGCAGACTCCCACGGTCAGGAGTGTAATCAGGAGCGTGGTCCCGATGGTGATGGCTACGATTTTTCCTTTGATGGATTTGTAAAAGGTGATAAGTTTCATAAGATATCCTGTCTTCTGTGTAAAGGGTTCTGATAAACTATAAAAAGTATGATACATATTTTGGAAAAAGTCAACAAAAAACCATGTGTATATAACCTTAAAAAATTACCGCAACTTCATAAAAAATTACATGGAATTAAAAAAGGACGGGATTTCAGATAGAAATAGTAAATCTTTTGTGCAATTTATTCCATTCTGGGGGCAGAAAAAATCAGGTATACTGAACGTACAAAAGAAAGAGGAGGAAAAAGACATGAAAAAAAGATTACTTGGACTGACACTGGCATGTACTATGACAGCCATGAGTCTGGCAGGCTGCGGAGGAAGCTCTTCCGGCACCGATGCCACCACGGCAGCGGCAGACGGAGGCACCACGGCGGCTCAGACTACGGCAGCGGCGGCGGCAGGAACAGGAGAGACCGCGGCGCCTGCCGGAGAGGGGGACACTGTTCTGAAATGGGCAGTGTGGGATATCTCTTCCACCGTATATTATCAGCCTCTCATCGACGCCTTTGAGGCGGCCAACCCGGGAGTGAAGATCGAGATGGTAGACCTGGGCTCTGCAGATTATCAGACAGTCCTGGCCACGGAGCTGACAGGAAGCGGTTCTGATTTTGACATTGCCACCATCAAGGATGTGCCCGGTTACACGACTCTGGTGAACAAAGGCGTGCTGGAAGCGCTGGATGACTATATCGCAAAAGACAGCGTGGATCTGTCCCAGTACGGCGGGATCACGGACCAGGTAACCGTGGATGGGAAGCTGTATGAACTGCCCTTCCGAAGCGACTTCTGGGTGCTGTTCTACAACAAGAAAGTGTTTGACAACGCAAATGTGGCTTATCCTACCAACGATATGACCTTTGAGCAGTACGACGCCCTTGCAAGAAGCGTAACCAATACCACTCCGGGCCAGGAAGTATACGGCGCTCATTATCACACCTGGAGATCCGCCGTCCAGCTGTTCGGTATCCTGGATGGCAAAAATTCCATCGTGGACGGCAATTATGAATTCTTAAAGCCCTACTATGAGATGATCCTGGCCCAGCAGGAAGACGGCGTATGCCAGGACTATGCAACCCTTAAGACCTCCAGCTTACACTATTCAGGTGCATTTGCACAGGGCAATGTGGCTATGATGAATATGGGTTCCTGGTTTATCCCCACACTGATCGAGAAGATCAAAACCGGCGAGTACGGCGAGGAAGTAGCAGACTGGGGCCTTGTAAAATATCCTCATGCGGAAGGCGTAGAGCCGGGTTCCACTCTGGCGACCATTACCTGTCTGTCCATCCCCACATCGGCTCCTCACAAGGATCTGGCATGGGAGTTCGTAAAATTTGTCTGCGGACCTGACGGCGCAGAGGTGGTTGCCAAGACCGGTACCATCCCGGCTATCACAACCGACGCAGTCGTAGAGGCGATCTCCGGCATGGAAGGATTCCCCGAAGATGAGGCCAGCGCAGAGGCTCTTAAGACAGCCAACACTTATCTGGAGATGCCGGTTCATGCAAAGAGCTCCGAGATCGAGACCATCCTCAACGAGGGCCATGACAACATCATGACCGAGGGCAGCACCATCGACGAAGGAATCGCCGAGATGACAGACGGCGTACAGGCAATCCTGGCAAACTAATGTTTC
>CAJUJV010000014.1:50218-52105 GCA_910586845.1 uncultured Hungatella sp. | reverse complement strand
CACAGTAATACACCGCGGGCGGGCAAGGCATTGAACTTGACCCGCCTCTTTTAAAGACAGCCTGTGGCTGATCATAAGCAGAAAAGGAGGATAAGCCGGTTTCAATGGCTTTTGGAAAGATGGCAAATCAGAAAAATGTTGACCCGGAAGTGGTAAAAGAGAAATTAGCGAAACTGGAACCGCAGCTTTCGGCCCTGCAGGAGGAGCTGAAGAACACCTCGGACAAGAAGAAGCGGGACAGACTCATAGGAAAGATCGAGACAGTGCAGGGGAAGATCAAGCAGGCGAAAACCGGGGAACGGTTCAGCAGGCAGGCAAAAAGAGATCTGGTGGCGTACTCCTTTATCGCGCCTAATTTTATCGGCTTCTGCGTATTTACCCTGGTTCCCATTATCTTTGCCTTTATTCTGGCATTTGCAGAGTGGGATGGCAACAATGCCATAAAATTCGTGGCGCTCAGGAATTTTATGGAGGCATTTAAAAATGACCGTTTTATCGCTTCCCTGAAGAATACCATAATCTACTGTATCGCCACGGTGCCTCTGACCCTGATCTGTTCTCTGGGTCTGGCCATCATCCTGAATCAGAAGGTAAAGGGAAGGAACTTCTTCAGAACCGTAAGCTTTTTCCCCTATGTGGCTTCCCTGGTGGCAGTGGCCGCCGTGTGGAACATGCTGTTCAGCCCCCAGAAAAGCGGCCCCGTGAATATGATCCTGTATAATCTGGGCATGGCGGCAAAAAGTCTTCCCAAATGGTCTGCGGACAAGGACTGGGTTATGTTTACCGTGGTTTTGTTCAGCGTATGGAAGAACATGGGATACTATATGGTCATCTACCTGGCAGGCCTTCAGGGGATCAACGCGGAGCTTTATGAGGCCTGCAGCCTGGACGGAGCCAACACCTGGCAGAAGTTTTTGTACATTACCTGGCCCCAGCTGCAGCCCACCACCTTTTTTGTCACCATTATGCTGACCATCAACTGTTTCAAAGTATATGATATCGTCTACATGCTGGCAGGCGGTTCCAACGGAGTGCTGAACAAATCGGCCATCGTTCTGGTATATCATATCTACGAAGAAGCATTCCGCAACTGGAATCTGGGCTATGCAAGCGCAGTGGCCATGGTATTGTTCCTCATGGTCCTGGCCGTGACTCTGATCCAGTTCAGAGGCGAGAAGAAATATGCCAACTAGGAGGGTGAGAGATGAAAGTACAAAGCAAAAGTTATAAATTCTGGCGGGTAGTTCTCTATGCAGTGCTGATCGCTCTGGCTGTCCTGATGCTGATTCCCTTCGCATGGATGCTTTCCGCGTCCCTGAAACTGGATAAAGACGTGTTTATCTTCCCTATACAGTGGATCCCGGAGAATCCCAGATGGCAGAACTATATGGACATCTGGACCAAGATTCCGCTGGCCAAATTTGTGTTAAACACCGCAAAGCTGACGGTTATCGTCACCTGTCTTCAGCTCCTTACCAGCAGCTTTGCGGCCTATGCATTCGCAAAACTGGATTTTAAGTACAAGAATCTGCTGTTCATGGCATACATTTCAACTATCGCCATGCCCTGGCAGGTATACATGGTGCCTCAGTTTATCATGATGAGAGGCATGGGAATGAATGACAGTCATATGGCGATCATCTGTCTCCAGGCGTTTTCCGCCTTCGGAGTGTTCATGATGAGACAGTTTTACCAGGGAATTCCCGACGAGCTGTGTGAGGCGGCCAGGATCGACGGTATGAGCGAGTACAAGATCTATTCCAGGATCATGCTGCCCCTGTCAAAACCGGCTCTGTCCACCCTGACCATCTTTACTTTTGTGGCTACCTGGAACGATTTCCTCGGCCCCATGATCTACTTAAAAACCGAGTCCAAGAAGACGCTCCA
>CAJUJV010000014.1:43916-50208 GCA_910586845.1 uncultured Hungatella sp. | reverse complement strand
AGCGAGTACAGGATTTATGCGTAAATTATGCTGCCGCTCTCGCAGCCTGCGCTCTCCACGTTGACGATTTTTACGTTTGTCAACACGTGGAACGACTATTTGGGACCGTTGATTTATTTAAAGAGCGAACAGAAAAAGACGATTCAGCTGGGCTTAAAGATGTTTATCAGCCAGTATTCTTCCGAGTACGGACTGATCATGGCGGCTTCCGTACTGTCCCTGATTCCGGTCCTGATCGTATTTTTGTCCCTGCAGAAATATTTCGTGGAAGGCATCGCGGCCACGGGAGTCAAGGGATAAGCCGAAGAGGAGAAGGAGGAATCAGATGAGCAGGACTATCTATGAACTGTTGAAAGAAAAACCGGAGATCACCGGAGAAGAGATCAGAAACTCCATGGACTTTGCTCTGGAGCAGGTGACGGAGAATCTGGCCCGGTTTACCCATTCCTTTAAGAGGGCCTTCAGCGAGGATAATTTCTATACTCCCACGGAAAACGTAAACTGGACTACCGGCTTCTGGACCGGCCAGATATGGCTTGCCTGGGAGTGGGCCGTGAAGCAGGGAAAACATGATCAGGCGGGGGCTCTCAGGAGAGCCGGGGAGATCCAGATCGACAGCTTTCTGGACAGGATCACCAGAAAACAGGAAGTGGATCACCACGACATGGGATTTCTCTACTCCCCGTCCTGCGTGGCCGGGTATAAGCTTACGGGAAACCGGAAAGGCAGGGAGGCGGCGATCAGGGCGGCTGACCAGCTGATCACCCGGTTCCACCCCGTAGGAGAATTTATTCAGGCCTGGGGGCCCATGGATGAGCCGGAGAACTACCGGTTCATCATCGACTGTCTGTTGAATCTCCCCCTGCTTTACTGGGCATCTCAGGAGACAGGAGACGGAAAATACAGAGAGATTGCGGAGAAGCATATCCATACGGCCGTTGCCAATGTGATCAGAGAGGATTATTCTACCTGGCATACGTTTTTCATGAACATGGACACGGGAGAACCGGATCACGGGGCTACCTGTCAGGGCTACCGGGATGGTTCCGCGTGGGCCAGGGGCCAGGCGTGGGGGGTCTACGGCACGGCTGTGGCTTACAGATATACAGGAAGAAAAGAATACATTGAAGATTTCAAACATGTGACCGGATATTTTCTGGAACATCTTCCTTCGGACCTGGTTCCTTACTGGGATCTGGAGTTTGGAGAAGGATCCGGGGAACCCAGAGATTCTTCATCCGCCTCCATCGCCGCATGCGGGATGCTGGAGATGGCAGATCACATGGAACCGGAGGACAGAGACTATTACAGAAGCATCGCGGCGAAGATCATGAAATCCGTGGCGGACAATTATGCGGTAAAGTCCCTGAAAGAGTCCAACGGACTGGTGCTCCACAGCACTTATTCCAAGAAATCGCCTTATAATACCTGTACTCCCGAAGGCGTGGATCAGTGTAATATCTGGGGGGATTATTTCTATATGGAAGCTCTGAGGAGACTTTACGGCAAGTGGGATCCATACTGGTAGGGCAGGAAATCGTGAGAGGAGGAGAAGGAAATGAGACTGGAGACGAAAGAGGATTTCAGGCAATGGATGCACAAGGTCCTGGACCCTCTGGCATCTTTGTACAGTGAGGGCGGCGCCAGGCTCCATCTGGGGGACAGCGGCGTGACCTATCCCCAGGTGAGCATCGAGATGGAGGCATTTTCCAGGCCTCTCTGGGCCCTGGTTCCCTTCTGGGCAGGAGGCGGCCGGGATGAGAAGTTTGAAGAGATCTACGTAAAAGGCCTGACAAACGGGACCGACCCGGGACATGAGGAGTACTGGGGTGGATTTACGGATTATGATCAGAGATTTGTGGAGATGGCGGCTATTGCCAGCGGCATGATCTTTGCTCCGGAGAAGGTGTGGGAGCCTTTAAGCTCTCAGGCCAAACAGAATCTGGCGGACTGGCTCTACGGGATCAATCAATATATTATTCCGGACTGCAACTGGCAGTTTTTCATGATCCTGGTCAACGTGGCTCTGAGAAAGCACGGATACAGGTACGACCAGGAGAAACTGGATTCTGGCCTTAAGAAGGTGGAATCCTATTATCTGGGAGAGGGCTGGTATCGGGATGGCGGTTCTGCCCAGAAGGACTATTATATCTCTTTTGCCATGCATTATTACGGGCTTCTGTATGCGGCTGCCATGGAGAAGGAAGAACCGGAGCGATGCAGGCAGTTTAAAGACAGGGCAGAGCTCTTTGCCCGTGATTTCATCTACCGGTTCGACGAAGACGGGTCGGCGCTGCCTTACGGCCGGAGCCTGGCCTACCGGTTCGGGGAAGCTGCCTTCTGGTCCGCCTATGTGTTCGCCGGCCTGAAAGGAATCCCGGCAGCAGTGGTGAAAGGGATTCTGTCCCGCCATTTAAACTGGTGGGACAGTCAGAAGATCTATGACAGAGACGGGGTGCTGACCATCGGATACGCATACCCCAACCTGATCATGGCAGAGAGGTATAATGCTCCAGGTTCTCCCTACTGGGGGATGAAGAGCCTTCTCTGTCTGGCGATGCCTGACGACCATGAGTTCTGGGCAGTGAAAGGGGAGCCTCTGCCTGAACTTTCCAGGGTGAAAGCGCTGAAACAGGCAGACATGATCATGCATCGCCAGGGGAAAGATGTGATTGCCTACGCGGCAGGAGTCTGCGAGAAATACGGCCACGGCCATGTGCCGGAGAAGTATTCCAAGTTCGCATACTCTACCAGGTTCGGATTTTCCGTGGCAAGAAGCCAGATCGTTCTTCATGAAAACGCACCGGATTCCGCTCTTGCTTTTGTCATCGACGGAGACGACTATGTATTTGTCAGAAAGGTAAGCCTGTCCTGTGAGGTGAAAGAAGACAGAGTCGTCAGCACCTGGCAGCCATTCCCCGGGATCCTGGTGACCTCCACGGTGATACCGGAGGAAGAGGGACACCGGAGGATCCATGAGATCGAAAGCAGTTTTGACTGCACCGCATATGACTGCGGATACTCGGTGGAGAAATTTACTCCGGGGTATGAGCAGAAGGCAGATGAAAATCAGGCCGAGGTAAGGTATGAGAGCATGGGATGCCGGGTGGAGGGAGACGGCCCGGAGGCAAAAGGCATGATCATCGAGGCAGACCCCAACACCAATGTGCTGTACACGAATACAACGATCCCGGCAGTATCGTATCGTATCCGGAAAGGGGAGAAGATCCGTCTGGAGACCGTCATAAGAACATTCGTGAAATAGATGGGGGAACATGTCTCCCTCTCGGAGGATTTCTGTGAAGGCGGTCCTGTCTGTATATGGTATACGGTCAGGGCCGTCTTCTGTACGTGCAGGCGCATTTTTTAGGGTGTATTTCTTAAAAAGGATCTGTACTTTCTGCCGGAAGTTTTTTATAATCTAATCAGGGCTTTGAGATTCCGGAAGTCTATTTAAGAGGAGAAGGAGGAATTCAACATGAACACCAAAATACCGGAACTGACATGGCTGGAGGACCCGGAGGTTTTTGCCGTAAACCGGGAAAGGGCCCATTCAGACCACAGGTTCTACGAGAATGAGGCGTCCATGGAGGAGGGACTGGCAGCCGGCGGGGCCATGGAGCTGCGTCAGTCTCTGAGCGGCACATGGAAGTTTGCCTACGGGGTCTGTCCGGCTGCAAGGAAAGCTGATTTCTATAAGGAGGACTATGACCTGGAGACCATGGAGGAGATTCAGGTTCCGGGCCACATCCAGACTCAGGGCTATGACAAGCGCCAGTATATCAATACCATGTATCCATGGGACGGCCACAGCGAGCTTCGTCCCCCCCGGATCGACTGGGAATACAATCCGGTGGCCAGCTATGTGAAAGAGTTTGACCTGAAAAAAGAACTGGCCGGAAAGAGAGTCTTTGTATCTTTTCAGGGCGTGGAGACCGCGTTCTATGTATGGCTGAACGGAGAATTTGTAGGGTACAGCGAGGATGGCTTTACTCCGGCAGAGTTTGAACTGACCGGGCTGGTGAGAGACAGAGGCAACCGGCTGGCAGTGGAGGTGTACAAAAGGAGCAGCGCCAGCTGGATCGAGGATCAGGATTTCTTCCGGTTCTCCGGCATTTTCCGGGAGGTATATCTCTACGGGGTCCCGAAGATCCATGTGAGGGATCTGTTTGTAAAGGCGGATCTGGAGACGGATGGAGACGGACAGCCCATACCTGCCGGACAGGGGAACAGGGACAGAAAGAAAGGAATGCTCCGGCTGGAACTGGAATTTCTGGACAGACCGGCAGCGCGGGTCAGAGCCGTTCTGACGGACAGTCAGGGGACCCTGGCCGGAGAGACAAAACAGGAGGGATCAGAAGACGGAATGACGGTACTGACCATGGAGAACCTGGAGGTAGCTCCCTGGTCCGCAGAGGATCCGGCCCTTTACCGGTTGTGCCTGACTCTTCTGGATGAAGATGGACAGACCGTGGAGGTGATTCCTCAGACCGTGGGCTTCCGGCATTTTGAACTGAGAGAAGGGATCATGCGCATCAACGGAAAACGGATCATCTTTAAGGGAGTCAACCGCCACGAGTTCAACGTATGGAGAGGCCGGGCAGTGACGGAAGAAGATATGATGTGGGATATCCGGTTCATGAAGCAGCACAATATCAATGCGGTCGGCACCTGCCACTATCCCAACCAGACCAGATGGTATGAGCTGTGCGATCAGTACGGCCTGTACATGATCGATGAGGCCAACCTGGAAAGCCATGGTTCCTGGCAGAAGATGGGCGTCTGCGAGCCTTCCTGGAATGTCCCCGGCAGCCTGCCTCAGTGGAAGGCCTGCGTGGTGGACCGGGCAGTGTCCGTGCTGGAGCGGGACAAGAACCACCCGGCAGTCCTCATATGGTCCTGCGGCAACGAGGCTTACGCGGGAGAGGATATCGCCGCCATGTCCAGGTTTTTCAGAGACAGAGATCCGTCCAGGATCGTCCACTACGAGGGCGTCTTCTGGAACCGGGAGTTCGAGGATATCAGCGACATGGAGAGCCAGATGTATACCAAACCCCAGGATGTGGTCAAGTATCTGGAGAATGATCCGAAGAAGCCCTTTATCCTGTGTGAGTACTCCCACGCCATGGGCAATTCTCTTGGAGGGATGAAAAAATATACGGATCTGGAGGACCGGTATCCCATGTATCAGGGCGGATTTATCTGGGATTATGTAGACCAGGCGCTGATCCGCCGTGATCTGGATGGGACGGAGGTGCTGGGTTATGGCGGAGACTTTACGGACCGGCCCACGGATTATAATTTCTGCGGCAACGGGATCGTCTACGGCACCAGGGAGCCGTCTCCCAAAGCACAGGAAGTAAAGTTTCTGTATCAGAATCTGACCATCACTCCCGAGGTCCGGTGGAAAGAGGACAAAACCATGGAAGTCCAGGCGGTTATACAAAACAAAAATCTTTTTGTAGATACCCATGACCTGGAATTTGTGTGTCGGATCTTAAGAGACGGGGAAACAGTGGAAGAAGTCATGTTCCGGGCCGGGGCGGCTCCCGGAGAGACCGTCAGGGTGCCGGTTCCCGTGTCGGTTTCAGGTCAGCCTGGAGAATATGTGTGCCAGATATCGGCAGTGCTGGGAGAAGATAAACTCTGGGCGGAAAAAGGACACGAGACCGGGTTCGGCGAACAGGTCTGCTCCCTTAAAGAGACTGAGAGCCGCGGCCATGACGGCAGACAGCATTCCATGAAAGTGGTACACGGCGATGTGAATCTGGGTGTAAAAGGGGAAGGATTCTCCGTACTGTTTTCCAGGGCAGACGGCGGCGTCGTGTCTCTGCGCTATGAGGGAAAAGAATGGATCACCAGACCGCCCATGCCCACCTACTGGCGTGCTACCACGGATAATGACAGAGGAAACGGGTTCAGTGTGGCAAGCTCCATGTGGATGTCAGCAGATCAGTTCTGCCGCTACAACAACACTCAGATTGAAGTGACAGAGGAAGCAGATAAAGTGACTGTAACCTTTACTTACGGGGTTCAGGTGGTTCCGGCTACGGAAACAAAGGTTACCTATGAGGTTACCGGAGACGGAAAGATCAGGGTAAAGGCCCATTATTTCGGGAAAGAAGGTCTGCCCGGCCTTCCGCTGTTCGGCATGAGATTCCGCCTGCTGTCCGATGCAGACAGGTTTACCTACTACGGATACGGGCCGGAGGAGAACTACATCGACAGGGCCAACGGCGCCAGACTGGGTATCTTCGCAGGCACGCCCATGGGCAACCTGTCCCGGTACCTG
>CAJUJV010000014.1:21543-43906 GCA_910586845.1 uncultured Hungatella sp. | reverse complement strand
CAGGGGTAAGATGGCTGAAAGTGGCGGACAGACAGGGGAGGGGACTGAAGTTCTCGGCGGTAGAAAAACCCTTTGACATCAATGTCCTGCCCTATACGGCCCAGGAACTGGAACAGGCTCTCCACAGAGAAGAGCTTCCCGTACCTCCCCACTATACCGTCGTCAGCCTCCTGGGCGCCCAGAGAGGCGTGGGCGGCGACGACAGCTGGGGTGCTCCGGTCCACCAGGAGTACGAGCTCGATGGGGGGAAAGATATAGAAGTGGAATTTGTCATAGAAAACGGGAAAGACTGACAGAGAATTAAGAAGAGACCGGGTTCACGAAATACGTGGGCCCAGGTTTCCTTCCCGGTGATGTCTGCGGCAGAGGGCAGTGTAGGTGTCGTTGCCTCCCATGACGATCTGTTCTCCCGACTGGATGATCGTTCCGTCTCCGCTGATCCTGGCATTGCAGGTGGCCGCCCTGCCGCACCAGCAGACGGTTTTGACTTCCTCGATCTTATCGGCCCAGGCCATGAGCCACAAACTGCCTTCAAAAAATTCTCTGCGGAAATCCGTTCTCAGACCGTAGCAGATGACCGGCACTTCCAGGTCGTCTACGATGTGTACCAGAAATTCCACCTGTGCTTTGGTGGCAAACTGAGCCTCATCCACGATGATACAGTCATAGGTTTTGATCCTGTCATCGGTCATGGCTGTCAGCTCCTCCAGCAGGACGCCTGATTTTTCCAGCCCCATCCGGGACCGTATGGTGTGGTCTCCGTCACGGGTGTCCAGCCGGGGTTTCACTAAGAGAGCCTGTTTGCCCCGCTCCATATAGTTGTATTCCACCATCAGCGCATTGGCCGTCTTGGAGCTTCCCATGGCTCCGTATCTGAAATATAATTTTGCCATAATTAAACCTGCCTTTTCTTTTATTCCTGAACAAAAGGAATCTGATGTGATCTCAGAAAGCTTTTCACGGTCTCGTCCCACTGCTGGTCCAGGGATTTGTCCATGGTAAAGAAATTGACGGATGTACCCGTGACACAGAAAAGCCTTCCCTCTTCATACCGGACATTGAGATACAGTCCGGTGATCTGCTCTGCCCGGAAAGGCAGATGATTCTTCTCCAGAAATCCCTCAGTCTGTTCCGGCCCCAGCTGGAATACGATCCGAAAACTGCCGGGAAGCTTTTTCCCCCTGATCAGGGAGAAACACACCGGTTTGACTGCCTCCCACAGAGACAGACTGCCTATGTGCTTTTCCTCCAGCTCCTGTTCGGTGTAATATTCTTTCCTGACCTTCCCGTCAATATGAAAGGTATTAAAAGTCACGATTTCCGCTTCCCTGACGAGAAAACGGTCAAACATGGCGCCGATAAACAGGCTGGATGTAAACTGCCGGATATCTTCTACCTTTAATGCTGTCATTATGTTCCCCCAATTCTTCTTTGTGTATGTAACTATACAACGGAATGACCGCAGGTGTCAATATTGCCGGAGACCTTTTGGATACTGCATAAGGGGATTGAAATCTGACAAATATATGTTATAATATGTAGTATTCAAAACCATGTAACATAGAGAAGATTTTCAGGAGGAACAATATGAGTTATAAGATTATCGGCGACAGCTGTCTGGATCTGACAGAAGAGATGAAGAAGGATTCCCGTTTTCAGATGATTCCTCTGACCCTGCAGGTAGACGACATCCAGGTAATAGATGACGAGACTTTTGATCAGAAACGTTTTCTGGAGCTGGCTAAGGCAAGCCCCAACTGTCCGAAGACAGCCTGCCCCTCTCCGGAGATGTTTAAGAAGGCCTATGAGTGTGAGGAAGACGATATTTATGTGATCACCCTGTCCAGCCACTTGAGCGGCACTTACAACAGCGCGGTAGTGGGCAGACAGTTATACGAGGAAGAGCACGGACACAAGAACATCAAGGTCATCGATTCCTGGTCCGCATCGGCAGGAGAACTCAATATCGCATTGTACATCGACGATCTGTGCAGAAGCGGCATGGCCTTTGAAGAAGTGTGTGAGAAGGCGGAGGAATTTAAGAAAAATATGAAAACCTATTTTGTGCTGGAATCCCTGGATAATCTGCGCAAAAACGGCAGACTGACGGGACTTCAGGCATTTTTTGCCACCACTCTCAACATCAAACCGGTCATGGGAGCCGTAGAAGGCGTGATCATCAAGGAAGATCAGGGGAGAGGAATCCACAAAGCGCTGATGAAAATGTGTGATTACGCAAAGAAGAATATCGTGGATCCGGAGAAGAAGACCGCCGTCATCGCCCACTGCAATCACCGGGAGAGAGCTGAGCTGGTGAAAGAGGAGCTGCTGAGAAAGATCCCCTTCCGGGATGTGATCATCACGGAGACAGCCGGAGTGGCCACGGTATATGCAGGCGACGGAGGCGTGGTTCTGGCATGCTGACCCGGCAGGACCCTTCAGTCTGCTGCTCATGGACGTAAAGGACCAGATACAGGGAAAGAAGGGAACAGTGATGAAAAAAAGAAGAGCAGGCTTTATGCTGCTGGCAGGACTGGGCATTCTCATCCTGGGCGTGCTGGCGGCAGCTTATACGGTGAAGGGCGGAGCAAGGGCAGGGAGAGAGTATATTGAGGAAACAGGAAGATCTGCCGGGGAAGATCCGGAAAAGATTTCGGCGGCAGAAGGCCGTGAGGACGAAAAACCTTTGACAGCGGAAGCAGAGGGTGAGACCGGGACGGCGGTGGGCCCCGGGGAAACCGCTGCGGAGAGTCAGGAGCCGGAGAAAGAAGAAGCTTCCGGCAGCTCTTCCGACATCGTTATGCTGTTTGCCGGGGATGTATATTTTTCCGACCATGTGCTCAACGCTTATGACGGCGCCGGAGGGATCCAGGGGGTTCTGGATGAGGGTATCAGGGCCGAGATCGACGGGGCCCACATTTTTATGGTGAATCAGGAATTTCCCTTTACCGTGAGGGGAACCGCGGCGGCCGACAAGCAGTTTACCTTCCGGGTGCCCGAGAGCAGGATCCATATCCTCCAGGAGATGGGGGTGGACATCGTGACTCTGGCCAACAACCATATCCTGGATTTTGGGGAGGAAGGACTTCTGGACAGCTTAAAGGCTCTTGATGAGGCCGGTATTCCCCATGTGGGCGGCGGTAAGGATTTTGCTGAAGCCAGCGCTCTGAAGACCGTGATCATCGGACAGAAGACCATAGGATTTCTGGGTATGTCCCGGGTCTATATGTCTGCCGACTGGGCCGCGGGAAACGCTCACCCGGGTGTATTTTCCACCTATGACACCACGCTCCCCCTGAAGGCCATAGAGGAAGCGAAAAAACAGTGTGACTATCTGGTGGTCTATGTGCACTGGGGAGTAGAGCGGGAGGAGACTCCCAAAGACTATCAGAAGGCCATGGGAAGAGCCTACATCGATGCAGGGGCAGACCTGGTAGTGGGAAGCCATCCCCATGTTCTGCAGCCCCTGGAGGAATATAAAGGGAAAACCATCGCCTACAGTCTGGGAAATTTCGTATTCGGAAGCAGCATCCCAAGGACCGCTCTGCTGAAAGTGGTGTGGGGCGGAGAAGGGACACAGGTGTCACTGATTCCCTGTACCTCATCAAAAGGCTTTACCAGGCTGTCAGAGTAACCCTTCCTGACACGAAGGTGAAAAAATTTGAAATAAAATCACACAAAAATGTATGTTTCAGAGAGGGAAGTTTTGATATACTTAGGTCAGATTCAATAAAGAACCATGGAAAGGATGGGATGGATATGAAAGAAGAAACATTAAAACTTCTGGACTCTGCAAAAGCCCGGCAGCTGATGGGGAAATTATACGGAGAAAACGGTGTGGATGCCAATCTGGCCAGATATCGGGATCTGGTTGAAAAATTTGTGAAAGAATTTGGCGATAAAGACATGATGATGTTCAGTTCGCCGGGACGGACGGAGATCAGCGGAAATCATACGGATCACAACCACGGGAAAGTCCTGGCCGGAAGCATCAATCTGGACTGCGCAGGCGCGGCGGCGAAAAACGGTACGGATACAGTAAACATAATCAGTGAAACATTCAATCAGAAGTTCTCCGTGGATCTGACGGACCTGGCTCCCAGCGCCAGGAAAGCTGGAACCGTGGATCTGGTAAAGGGGCTTCTGAAGGGCTTTCAGGAGAAGGGATACAAGACCGGAGGTTTTGACGCTTACATCACCAGCAATGTAATCAGCGCAGCCGGCGTCAGCTCGTCCGCCGCATTTGAGATGCTGCTGTGTTCCATGGTCAATATGTTTTTTAATGACGATCAGATAGATGTGGTCACCTATGCCCATGTGGGCAAATACGCGGAGAACGAGTACTGGGACAAGTCATCAGGGCTTCTGGATCAGATGGCCTGCGCCGTAGGCGGCCTGATCACCATCGATTTCTATAATCCTCAGGATCCTGCAGTGGAGCAGATCCCCTTTGATTTCGGCTCCCAGGGTCACAGCCTGATCATCGTCAACACCGGAAAGGGCCATGCGGACCTGAGCGCCGATTACTCCTCCGTGCCCGGGGAGATGAAGAAAGTGGCAGAGTATTTCGGAAAAGAAGTCCTCGCTCAGGTAAAGGAAGAAGACGTCATCGCTGATCTTAACAGGGTCCGGGAATATGCAGGAGACAGATCTGTCATGAGAGCCCTTCATTTCTTCGAGGAAAACCGGAGAGTGGAGGCAGAAGTAGCAGCACTGAAAGAAAACAGGTTTGACGATTTCCTGAAAGGCATCACCGCTTCCGGCAATTCCTCCTGGAAATGGCTGCAGAACTGCTATACTACAGCTAATGTTCAGGAGCAGGGCATCAGCGTGGCGCTGGCACTGACAGAACTGTTTATCGCAGACAAAGGACGCGGAGCATGCAGAATCCACGGCGGCGGCTTTGCAGGAGTCATCATGGCCATGCTTCCCAACGATCTTGTAGATGAATACACGGACTATATAGAAAAGGCCCTGGGCCAGGGCAGCGCTTACAAGATGAGTATCCGGCCCTACGGATCGATCTGCCTGAACCAGAAGATGTAGGTTTTGGGTCGGAGGGTTGGCAGTAGGTCCGTCAAGAAAAACTCCTGTTTCCATTCGGGCACGCTCTCGCTCAGGTTGACCCTGCAGCGGTACTAAGGGTGCTGAAAGACGCACCCTAAGGACCGGCGGGTCAAATGTCCCTCATTGGAATCAGGAGTTTTTCTTGACTGCAATACTGGCAAGCCTCGAAAAAAAGCCCGGGATATAGTTCCTCCCAAAAAGTTTTATCTCAGCTGGAGTTATAAACCGTAACTCATTCAGTCTTTTTATGAGTTTCAGCCAGATATAGCTTAGAGGGAAGAACCATATTCCGGGTTTTTGTTAAGGCTTGCCAGTATTGCAGTCCGGAAGGAGTCTGTATTTCTGATGAGGGGCCTTTGACCCGCCGGTCCTTAGCTCGCGTAGTTTGCGAGCTTAGTACCGCTGCAGGGTCAACCAGAGCGCAAGCGTACCCGAATGGAAATACAGACTCCTTCCGGACGGGACCTACTGCCACCCCTCCGACCAAAAACCTACACACATCATGGTTCCCCGCACAGCAGTCTGTATAAAGTGGGCTGTACATGGAATTCTTCTATGGCCCGCAGGGCTTCTTCCAGGGCTTTCTGGCGGGTGTCCCGGGGTTTGCCGGGAGTTTTTATGGCCCTTATGAGGATGTTCTTGGGTGTGTGCTCCATGTCTATGAATTCCAGAAGCTGGGTGCTGTAGCCGGAATATTCCAGAAGATTGGCCCGTATGGCATCGGTCATCAGGGCGCAGAACCGCTCGGAGATGATGCCGTATCTGGTAAACAGGGAGAAGGTCTCTGTGGAGATCTGACTGTTCAGCTCATGCTGGCAGCAGGGCACGGAGAAGATCATCTTGGCGTTCCAGGTGACGGCATTGAACAGGGCGTAGTCGGTGGCCGTGTCGCAGGCGTGAAGAGTGATCACCATATCCACATCAAAAGGACAGGAGAACCCGTTGATGTCTCCCATCTGAAAGGTCAGGCCGGTATAGCCGTACCTGCGGGCGGCCTCATTGCATTTTTTTATCACGTCTTCTTTTAAATCCAGACCGATCATGGTGACTGTCATGTTCCGGATCACGGTCAGATAGTGGTAGACGATAAAGGTCAGATAGGACTTGCCGCATCCGAAATCGATGATGTTCAGGTGAGTCGGTTCCTGCTTTTTTATGACATCGTCGATCAGTTCGATGAATCGGTTGATCTGTCTGTATTTGTCATACATGGACCGGACGACTTTTCCGTCTTTTGTGAAAATGCCCATGTCGATCAGAGGCTCGATTACCTGTCCTTCTTCTAAAATGTATTGTTTCTTTCTGTTGTGAGCCGGGTTCCAGGCCAGACGTTCCGGGTTCTGATTCCTTTTTGCCTGAAACAGGATTTTCCGCTTTTTGGTCAGAGCCAGGGAATATTCCTGTTCTCTGGACCAGGCGTTGAGCCGGAGATAGGTGTTTTCCAGATAGTCGGTACATCTCGCATACAGCTGGTCCTCGGCGAGATTCTCGTGAAAAACCTGAGTTGCCGTGTATCGGGACAGCTGATAATACCCTGTTTTGACGTCGATCACGATCTTCTGGCAGGGCTCCTGCCGGGAGACCGGCTTGCTGATGACGATTTTTAAAGGGTGATCCCGGAGGATCTGACTGATATGGTCGCTGATGGAATTCATGTTTTTGCCTTTCAGGGAAATTGACATTTCTTTCCATTCTATCATGGGCTTTTCCAAAGGGCAATCCTGTTTTTGTGATCCGGCCGTTCATCCGCCCAGGGTGATATCCTGGCGGGAATACCAGGAGATGGCTTCATGGACATGGGCGGCGGTGAAATCAGGCCAGTAGTCGTCGATCACATAGATGTCTGCATACACGGACTGGACAGGGAGAAAGCCGGACAGCCGTCTCCTTCCTCCCCAGCGGATGATCAGGTCCACCCGGGACACGTCGGCAGATCCCATAACAGGGCCGAAGACTCCGTTTCTGAATCCCAGATCCCATTGAAAACTGTAGTTTACCAGAAAATTCACTTTCATACCGCCGGTTCCGAAAGTCTGTCTGGTGGTATAGGGAAGCAGTTCCCTGGGAAACATGGGAGAGCCGGTATTGCCCAGGACCAGAAGCCGGGCATTTTCTCTGGACAGACATTCCACAGCCCTGACACAGGCTTTGGAGAAGGCGACTCTCTGAGCAGAAGGGCGTTTGGTGTTGTCCACGGTGAATCCGTAGAAAGTCAGTTCTTCCACTCCCAGGTCCCGGCAGATATAAAAGAGTTCCAGGCCGGGAGAGATGCCGTGGTCGTATCCGTCTTCTTTTGCGAGGCCCTGTCCCAGCGCCCATCTGCGGTTGCCGTCGGGGATGATGCCGATGTGTTTTGGAATTCTGGTCATATCTGTGTCAGTTCCTTTCCCTGGTTCAATATAGTTATGGAAAGTATTGACAGAACGGAAAGTTTTATACGGGCAGAAATTCCGGTTTTCGCTGATGGTACACGGTATAGGAGGAAAAACCGCAGGATCTCAGAAGTTCTCTGGCCCGGTCAAAGTCATATCCAAGCCGGGAAGGATCATGGGCATCGGAGCCAAGAGTCAGAAGTTCTCCTCCCAGTTCCCGGTAACGGCGCAGGATGTCTTCACAGGGATTAGGCTGCCCCAGGCCGTAATGGAATCCTCCGGTATTGCATTCCAGAGCCTTGTCGTTTCGGATCAGGATCTTTAAGATCTCGTCAATGATGTCCCGGTAGTCTCTGTAGTCGTATTCCCGGTTCCGGGTGGGGCCGTAGCGGACCACATAATCCAGATGACCGAGGGAATCAAAACAGTCCAGATTCTGTACCCGGCTCAGTGTGACCTCAAAAAAACGCCGGTAGGCAGCTTTTTCGTCCCGCCCTTCAAAATACAGGGGAAAATAAGGGTCCAGGCCGTCGATAAAGTGGCAGGAGCCGATGATATAGTCAAAAGGCCAGGCAGAAGATACCTGAAGGAGCCGGGGGGCGATATGGTTCTGAAGTCCCAGCTCGATGCCGATCTCCAGGCGGATCCGGTCCTGATACTGTTCCCGCAGAAGTTCCATGGCCGGGAAATATTTTGGAAGATCCAGGGTAAAATTACAGTCAGACACCACATCCATATCATGGTGGTCCGTGATACACATCCGGGGCATGGAAAGACGGATGGCCTGATCGATCTGATGAGAGGCAGGAGTGGTGCTGTCTCCCGAAAAACTGGTGTGAACATGAAAATCACAAAGCATAAAAGGCCTCCTTTCAAGGTTTCTTTTGTTATTATAACTGAACAACAGAGCAATTTCCAGAAGAAACCATTTGTAGAATATTTAACAAATTTTAACAAAAAATGAAAAAAAACTGGTGCTCTATCTCAGGGTATGTTATGATGTTCCCGATATCAGGATGGTTTGATCATACATAACAATAGGAGGAGCTATGTCAATTACTGCAAACATATCAAATATATTCGGATTTCTGGGCGGCCTGGGCATGTTTTTGTACGGCATGAACATCATGGCAGACGGCATGCAGAAGACGGCCGGAGGAAAAATGAGCCAGTTTCTGGGGATGCTGACCAACAACCGGTTTATGGCCGTATGCCTTGGAGCCCTGATCACGGCTATTATCCAGAGCAGCGGTGCCACTACGGTCATGGTGGTGGGTTTTGTCAGCGCAGGGATCTTAAACCTGACCCAGGCGGTGGGAGTCATCATGGGCGCCAATATCGGCACCACCATCACGGCATGGATCGTGTCCTTAAGTCAGCTGGGCAGCGCCATGGAAGTGATGAAGCCGGTGTTCTACGCACCTCTTCTCATCGGCATCGGGGCTCTCATGATCCTTTTTACCAAGAAACAGAAATATCACACCATCGGCGAGATCCTGGTAGGTCTGGGCCTTTTGTTCATGGGCCTGGAGCTGATGTCCGACTCCATCTCGCCTTACACGGATGCCCCCATCTTCTCGAAAGCCTTTGAGGTCCTGGGCAGCAATCCCTTCCTGGGCATGATCATCGGCGCCCTGGTCACCGCGCTGCTGCAGAGCTCTTCGGCCTCTGTGGGTATCCTGCAGACCCTGGCCTTAAACGGAGTGGTGACCACCAACGCGGCTATCTACATCACCCTGGGACAGAACATCGGCTCCTGTGTCACGGCCATGATCTCCAGTATGGGAGGTTCCAGGACGGCCAAGAGGGCGGCGGTGATGCACTTAAGCTTTAATGTCATCGGCTCTCTGCTGTTCGGGATCCTGGGATTTGTGCTGTTTATGATGTATCCGGCGGTGGCGGCCAGAAATATTACCGCCGTGGAGATCTCCATGTTCCACACTGTATTTAACCTGGTCAATACGACCCTTCTCTTCCCCTTTGCCGATCAGCTGGTGAAACTTTCCGGAGTTCTGGTAAAGGAGAAGGCCGGAGCGCCGGAGGAGGACACCGAGGAGGCTGTGACTTTAAAGCACCTGGACCAGCGTATCTTTGAGTCTCCTGCGTTTGCCGTGGAGACGGCGGCTCTGGAAGTCATCCATATGGGCCAGATCACCATGGGCAACGTGAAGAGGGGTATCGATGCCATCATCACAGGGAATCTGGAGGAGATCGAGGAAGTCTACAAGGTGGAGCAGACCATCAACCGGATGGAGAATATGCTTACGGAGTACCTTATAAAGATCGACAATCTCTCTCTGACAGAACAGCAGAAACAGGTGGTCAACGACCTGTTCTACAGCGTAAGCGATATCGAGAGAGTGGGAGACCACGCGGAGAATCTGGCAGAGTCGGCGGAATATCTGGTGAAGCACAACTTAAGTTTTTCCGGCACCGGAGCAGACGATTTAAGAGAGATCAGCGACAGCGTGTTCAAGGCCTTCGGTTATGCCATCGAAGCCAGACGGACCTGCAATATGGAAGCGGTCCGCAAGGTGAGCCAGTATGAGGACGAGGTGGACAGCCTGGAGGAGGAGATGAGGGAAAAGCATATCGAACGTCTCTCCAGCGGCGAATGTGTGCCTTCTGCCGGCGTGGTGTTCCTGGATGTCATCAGCAATCTGGAACGAATTTCCGACCATGCTTACAATCTGGCAGGGTATATTAAAAATGAATTGTAAATTCTCTAAAAACTACTTGCTATTTCTGGGAAAATTATGTAGAATTAGTTATGGGGTTGATTAGATTTTAACAATCGCAATTCAATTTATTCTTTAGGAGGAATGAGAGTTATGGCAGTAAAAGTAGCAATCAATGGTTTTGGACGTATTGGACGTCTGGCTTTCCGTCAGATGTTCGGGGCAGAGGGTTACGAGATCGTTGCAATCAACGACCTGACAGATCCCAAGATGCTGGCTCACTTGTTAAAGTATGACACCGCTCAGGGCGGATACACCGGACGTATCGGTGAGAATCTGCACACAGTAGAAGCAGGCGAGGATTCCATCACTGTAGATGGCAAGACAATCAAGATTTATGCAGAGAAGAATGCTGCTGATCTTCCTTGGGGGGAAATCGGTGTAGACGTTGTTCTGGAGTGTACCGGATTCTACTGCTCCAAGGCAAAATCTCAGGCTCATATCGATGCAGGTGCTAAGAAGGTTGTTATCTCCGCACCGGCCGGCAACGATCTGCCTACAGTTGTTTTCAGCGTTAATGAAGGCACACTGACTAAAGATGATACGATTATTTCTGCAGCTTCCTGTACTACCAACTGCCTGGCTCCTATGGCTAAGGCTCTTAACGACTATGCTCCTATTCAGTCCGGTATCATGAGCACGATCCACGCTTACACCGGTGATCAGATGATCCTTGACGGACCCCACAGAAAGGGCGATCTGAGAAGAGCGAGAGCAGGCGCTGCTAACATCGTTCCCAACTCCACAGGTGCAGCCAAGGCAATCGGTCTGGTTATCCCTGAATTAAACGGCAAGCTCATCGGTTCCGCACAGCGTGTTCCGGTACCGACCGGCTCCACCACCATCCTGACAGCAGTTGTCAAGGGTGCAGACGTGACCAAAGAGGGTATCAACGCAGCTATGAAGGCAGCTTCTTCCGAGTCCTTCGGCTACAATGAGGATCCCATCGTTTCTTCCGACGTAATCGGCATGAGATTCGGTTCTCTGTTCGATGCAACTCAGACCATGGTAGCCAAGATTGCCGACGACCTGTACGAGGTTCAGGTAGTTTCCTGGTATGACAACGAGAACTCCTACACCAGCCAGATGGTTCGGACGATCAAATACTTCGCTGAACTGTAATTTTACAAAGGACATGGGTGGCAGTTCGGACATGGAACTGTTACGGACAAGTTCTATCAGTGATCCACATAAGGGTCCGGTCTCAGGACCGGACCATTTTTTATTCTATAGGAAAGTGCGTCCTATAGAACAAAAACCCTCCGGGGGTTGCGCACTACGCGCATAAGGAAGATGGTTGCTGTCGCAACCGCGCTACGGCGCGAGAGTCCGGCAAGCCGGACTCTTTGTTCTGCGCACGGGGCGGAGAGGAGTATGGTCGCATAAGCGGCTCTGCGCCCCGGCATGGCGAGCAGGAGAAAAAGCTTCCCTGCTCGATTTTCAGACCGTATGAAAGGGGTAACTTCACATGTTAAATAAGAAGACAGTAGATGATTTGAAAGATCTTCAGGGCAAGAAGGTTCTTGTCCGCTGCGATTTTAATGTACCGTTAAAGGATGGCGTGATCCAGAATTACAACCGTATCGACGGTGCTATCCCCACCATCAAGAAATTACTGGACCAGGGCGCAAAAGTGATTCTCTGCTCCCATCTGGGCAAACCCAAGGGCGAGCCGCTTCCGGAGATGTCCCTGGCACCCGTTGCTCCTGCACTGAGCGAGAGACTGGGTGTGGAAGTAAAATTTGTCAATGATCCCAAGGTAACAGGCGAGGAGACTCAGAAAGTAGCAGCCGAACTGAAAGACGGCGAAGTTCTTCTGCTCCAGAACACACGTTACAGAGTGGAGGAGACCAAATACGGCAAGGATGAGAAGGCAGATGCCTACGCAAAAGAACTGGCTGACCTGTGCGGGGGCGGCGTATTTGTAAACGACGCATTTGGTACTGCTCACAGAGCACACTGCTCCAATGTAGGCGTGACCAAGTATACCAAGGAGAACGTAGTCGGATACCTGATGGAGAAGGAGATCAAGTTCTTAGGACAGGCTGTGGAGAACCCGGTTCGTCCCTTCGTAGCCATCCTGGGCGGAGCCAAAGTGTCCGATAAGATCAACGTGATCAACAACCTTCTGGACAAGGTAGACACTCTGATCATCGGCGGCGGTATGGCCTACACCTTTGCCAAGGCTCAGGGCCAGGAGATCGGCAATTCTCTGTGTGAAGAGGATAAGCTGGAGTATGCTCTGGAGATGGTGAAGAAGGCTGCAGACAAGGGCGTGAAGCTGCTTCTGCCTGTTGACCATGTAGAGGGCAAGGAGTTCTCCAATGACACGGAGCGCAAGGTCGTAGATGTGATCGACGCAGGCTGGTCAGGATTTGACATTGGACCCAAGACCATCGAAGCATACAAGGAAGCTTTAAAGGGTGCCAAGACCGTAGTGTGGAACGGCCCCATGGGCGTGTTCGAGTTCTCCAACTTTGCAGAGGGAACTCTGGAAGTCTGCCGTGCAGTTGCAGAACTGTCTGATGCGACTACCGTTATCGGCGGCGGCGATTCTGTCAACGCAGTGAAGAGACTGGGCTTCGCAGACAAGATGACTCATATCTCCACCGGCGGCGGCGCTTCTCTGGAATTCTTAGAGGGCAAGGAGCTTCCGGGCGTAGCGGCAGCTGACAATAAATAATAAGCAACGAAGCAGTTTACGGGCTGTCCGGATGCAGTGCTGTAAAGTCCGGGCAGCCTGGGGAACAAAGAGGAGGAACCCATAAATGAGCAGAAAGAAAGTAATCGCCGGCAACTGGAAGATGAACATGACTCCTACAGAGGCAGTTGCTCTGGTAGAAGAGTTAAAGCCCTTAGTAGGCAACGATGAAGTAGATGTGGTGTTCTGTGTACCGGCTATCGATATTATCCCTGTTGTGGCAGCTGTCAAGGGCACCAACATCCATGTAGGTGCGGAGAATCTGTATTATGAGGAGAAAGGCGCCTACACAGGCGAGATCTCTCCCAACATGCTGACTGACGCAGGCGTGGAGTATGTCATCATCGGTCACTCCGAGAGAAGAGAGTACTTTAAGGAGACTGACGAGATCGTCAACAAGAAGGTGTTAAAGGCTCTTGAGCATGGTCTTACCCCTATCCTCTGCTGCGGCGAGTCTCTGACTCAGAGAGAGCAGGGCATCACCATCGACTGGATCCGTCAGCAGATCAAGATTGCATTCCAGAATGTGACCGCAGATCAGGCGAAGAAGGTAGTTATCGCCTATGAGCCCATCTGGGCGATCGGTACCGGCAAGGTGGCGACTACAGAGCAGGCTCAGGAAGTATGTGCAGCGATCCGCGTATGTATCGGCGAGATCTACGACGAGGCTACGGCGGCAGCGATCCGTATCCAGTACGGCGGCTCCGTGTCCGGCACCAGCGCTCCGGAACTGTTTGCACAGCCGGATATCGACGGCGGTCTGGTAGGCGGCGCTTCCCTGAAACCGGATTTTGGGAAGATTGTGAATTATAACAAGTAATCAGCAGAATAGAAAAATGTGCCTGGCTGTTTCTCTGATGAGGAAGAGACCAGGCACATTTTTTTCTTACAGGATAGTGCAGGTAAATAAGGCTTCTTTTCGACACAGGAATATTTGTAAAATTAATATTTTGGGAGACAGTCCAAATTGCCAAACCTTTTGAAACATGGTAGAATGAAAGAAAGTAGCAGACAGGAGGAACAGACCTACCCTATGAATAAGGTTAAAGTGGATGTCCGCACATATACGATATTGGAGTTGAAAAGGCTTTTTGATGCAGTGCCAGGCCGCATTCTTTTAGACAGTGGATTTCAGAGAAAAGATATATGGTGTCAAGAAGATAAGTCAAAATTGATAGAAAGTGTGCTAAAGGGTTTTCCGATTTCGATTTTTTATTTTAGTCAGAATAAATATGGGAATTTGATTGTAATAGACGGAAAGCAGCGTTTAAATACTTTTTTTCTTATATGAATGATGATTTTCCACTTGAAAAACTCAGAACATTACCGGAGGAAAACAGTAAAAGATTTTCTGATTTATCCCATTTGCTGCAAGGAAGGATAGAAGACTTTTTGATAGAGGCTTATGTGATTATGCCGCCTACTCCCGACCAGGTCAAATTGGATCTTTTTGAGAGAGTAAATTGCGGTGGAGTTCCATTGAATAAACAGGAGATGAGAAATGTATTATATCAGGGGGAAGCGACCAGAATTTTAAAAAGACTGGCTGAGAGTGAGGCATTTAAAAATGCCACAGGTGGTGCATTCCTCAATGAAAAGAGAATGAAAGACCAATATATTCTGATCAGATTCATCACATTGTTTCTATACAGTGATCAGAAAATAAGAGACGAAAAGGGAGAGATCTGTTCATATAAAAAGCATATAGATAGTTTTTGGGAAAAAGGAATGGAGACTTTGAATCGAATGAAGGAACAGGAGATTCAGGAAATAGAACAGATGGTTTTGGAAACATTGGAAAAATCATATTTCTATCTTGGCCGAGATGCGTTTCGTTTGCCAAAAGGGAAGAGAAAAAGTCCAATTAATATGAATGTATTTGAAACAGTTATGTATATCATGCGATATGTTCCGGAAAATAACGAACAACTTCGACCGAGGATCAATCAGCGGATCTCAAAATTTTTAGGCAGTGACAGATTTCGTGATAATATTGGAAATCATCGCGACAGTGAAGAAAAAATAAAATGGCGGTTAAAAAAAGCAGAGACAATAGGGAGGTCTTTGGCTAAAGATGATTAAAGTATTAGGAATCAGAAAATTTAAATCCATCAAAGAGATGAAACTGGATTGTGGAAACATTACTCTGCTTATAGGCACCAATTCTTCGGGTAAATCCACAGTGCTTCAGGGACTGCTGTTAGTAGCGTAGAATACAGAAAAATCATGCGGATTAAACGGAGAGTTAACGTCTCTTGGAAGTTTTGACGAAAACAGATGTATCTATGAAAAAAAGGATAAGATCACCATATCGATCGAAGATGAAACAAACAGAGTGGAGTTATCTCTGCTGCAGAATATAGAGAAGGAACAGGATTTGGAACTGAGAAAAACCGGCGAAGGCGATAAATGGAAAGCTTTGCTTACTCAGATGGATTATAAAAAAAGAAATTTTCAATATCTGTCATGTCACAGAGTCGGACCGAAAAACGTTTATCAAAAAAATATGTCTATGGAAGATACCATAGACCCAGATGGTGAGTATGCGATTGCATTTTTAAACGGCCATGGTACTGACGTGTTGGAGAAAAGGCTGTGCAGGGGAGATACTGATTATACCCTTCTGGGACAGATAAACTGGTGGCTGTCCTATATTGCAGACACAGAGATTCGTACAGAGGAAATCAGGGGGACAGATCTGGTGAAGGCATCCTACTCCATGTATGACAACAGTGAGATCAGGCCGATTCATATTGGTTCAGGAATCAGTTATCTGGTCAGTGTACTGATCGTGTGTCTGTCCTCTCCTGCAGGGGCTGTCATTGCTTTGGAAAATCCGGAGATTCATCTTCATCCGTCAGCGCAGGCGAAGCTGTGCGAATTTTTATATTTCGTGTCTACAACCGGACGTCAGTTGTTTATCGAATCTCACAGCGACCATATTTTTAATGGATTCCGGGCAGGGATTGCAGTGGGGGAAATGAAAAAAGAGCTTATTAAGATTCAGTTTATCAGCCTCAATGAAGAGCATGTTTCAGAAGCTATGGAAGTAGAGATTGGACGGATGGGAAGAATAGAGAACCAGAGAAAAGACTTATTCGATCAGTTTGATCTGGATCTGAATAAGATGATCGGATTACGGGGGAGAAAGAATGGAGTTAATTCTGAATGAACTGTCCTTCGACGGACAATTTTCGTCTCAGGATGAGTTTATCCAATATGTCCTAGACAGTTTGATGCCTCTGTTGGATGTGGTGATTGAAAATGAAATTCCTCTGTTAAAAAAGTCGGATCTATATCAATACATGATAACCTGTGATTCTACACTGCAAGATCTGCTCATGAGAACCAATGATCCTTCCATGACTTTGCTGAAAAGTTATATTGTAAATTTGGGTTACTGTGAGCCATACTGGGATTTGGAGACATTGATGACTGATCCGGAGAGGATATATGAGTATCCGGCTTCTGCAAATGAGCCCAATTGTTTTACAGAGGTAATAGAACGGGGCGGTCAATTGTTGTCATTGCCGCACCCGGATTTTGATGCTGATATGTTTCTGTGCAGGAGAGAGGGTCTTGGGCATGGGAGAAAGAGCAGGTTATGGGACAAACTGCAGGATGATATTTTTGAGCTTCGCCTGCATGTAAGTTCTGACCGCATTTTCAGACTGTTCTTTATTCAGTCCGGAGGACTTGTGTTTCTCAATGGATTTGTGAAAAAGACGCAGAAGACACCTGCCGGTGAGATCGCAAAGGCCAGGGAAATAATAAAACAAATCAGGAGGTAACCTCAACATGAAAACAACCGTTATCTTTGACTTGGACGGGCTGCTGATCGACAGCGAGATCATCTCCTATCGTCTGTACCAGGACCTGCTGAATGAACACGGACATTCCTTTACCGTAGAAGAATATGCCCGTAATTACAGCGGAAAGACCGGAGTGGGCAATATGGAGAATCTGATCCGCATCTATAATCTTCCTGTCACCATGGAGGAAGGACTTGATTTTGCGGAGAAGAGAGAAAAGATGTATTTTGAAAAAGGTGTGGATTTAAAACCCGGAGCCGTAAAACTGCTGCAGTACTTAAAGGACAGGTCTTACAAGATCATCCTGGCCACATCCAGCACCAGAGACCGGGCCCTGGGAGTCCTGGATCAGCATGGGATCCGATCATATTTTGATGAGATGGTCTTCGGCACGGAGGTGAAACGGGGAAAGCCCAATCCGGACATCTTCCTGAAGGCATGCGAGAAGGCAGGAGAGATCCCGGAACACTGTCTGGTGCTGGAGGACAGCGAGGCAGGGGTCCAGGCGGGACATGCAGCCGGCATCGATGTGATCTGTGTGCCGGATATGAAGATGCCGGGAGAAGAGTTCCGGAAGATGGCGGCATATATCCCGGATTCTCTGGAACAGGTGATCCCATGGCTGGAAAACAGGACAATTACGGAAGACAGATGAGAAACAGGCGGTCGGCATTTTACGTGCCGGCCGCCTGCTGTGTTCTGTTGAAGCCCCCCGGAGTCTGCAGTTCTGCCGAGGAGGTCTTCAGCTGTCTTTAAACTACCTGATACTTGGCAACATATACCGGGAAGGTATCGGTTCCCTTGACTTCCTTGCCTGCGGAGATGGTTACGTTCTTGTCGGTGATCAGGTATTCCACGCTGGCGCCTTCTCCGATTACGGTGTCCTGCATGAGAACGCAGTTCTTTACCTTGGCTCCCCTGGCAATCTTCACGCCGCGGAAGAGAACACTGTTCTCCACTTCTCCTTCGATGACGCAGCCGTCGGCAGCCATAATATTCTTCGCCACAGCGCCCTCAATGTAGCGGGTCGGGTTGTCGTCCCGGATCTTGGTGTAGATGGGGCTGGGGCTGAACAGTCCATCCAGATTCTCGTCGTCAAGAAGCTTCATGTTCTCGTCGAAGTAGGACTTCATATCGCTGATGCGGGCCAGATATCCCTCGTGGAGATATCCGTGTACCTTCAGGTTATCCAGCTGAGGAGCAACGATGTCACGCTCGAAATAGGAATATCCACGGACAAAAGCGTCATGGATCTGCTGGATCAGGAACTCTCTGCCCACTACATAGATGTTCAGGGAGAAGTTCTGGATCCCCTCGTCCTTGGGATTGATGTAGATCTCTTTTACATCGCTGTCTTCCACATTCAGAGTGTAGTACAGACCACGGTTGGGGTTGGTAGCCTGGCGGGCACTTACGGGAATCTCCGCTTTCGCGTAGGCGATGGAGACGTCGGCTCCGCTCTTAACATGCTCATTGATCATGGCCTTAAAATCAAAATTGGTAGCAATGTTGGTGTCAGCCATGACAACATACTGCTCTTTCTGATCTTTCAGGAAATCCAGGATGCTGGACAGAGCCTCCACACGTCCGTTGTATACCTTCACGGTCTTCTCGGCGAAGGGAGGAACGATGTTGAGACCGCCGTTTTTGCGGGTTAAGTCCCACTCGCGTCCGGAACCCAGATGATCCATAAGAGAGTGATAGTTCTTGCGGACGATGAGGGAAACATTGTCAATGCCGCAGTTGACCATGCTTGACAGCATGAAGTCTACCATGCGGTAACGGCCAGCGAAAGGAATGGAAGCCATCAGACGCTCGCCTACCAGTTCAGGAACCAAAGAATCGTAACTGTTTGGGAAAAGGATGCCCAGGGCATTTGCGTTAGAATTTACCATTGTTCTTCACCGCCTTTTACATTATTATTGACCATGGCATTGGGGCCGATCTTGGCGCCGTCGCCGATATAGATGCCGGAACCGATAGTTGCCACGCCTTTTTCACTGTCTGTGGGCATGGCGCCTATGACGGCATTCTCACCGATGACCACGTTCTCTGCTACGATACAGTGTTTCACCACTGCGCCTGCCTTGATCACGGTGCCTCCCATAACGACTGCATCTTCCACTTCAGCACCCGGTTCTACGGAAACGCCGGCGAAGAGAATAGAGTGTTTCACATGGCCGTGGATACGGCAGCCGTCGGTGATCATGGAATTCTCCACGACGGCATCGGAACCGATCTTGTGTCCGGTCATACCGCTGTTGCGGCTGTAGATCTTCCAGTTCTCGTCAAACAGATTGATGCCGCTGTGTTCCGGATCCAGAACCTCCATATTGGCCTCCCACAGGGAGGAGATGGTTCCTACATCCTTCCAGTAGCCGTCAAAGTGATAGGCGTACATGTTGCGGCCGTCTCTTAAGAGATTGGGGATGATGTTGTTGCCGAAATCGTTCTCGGAGTTGGGGTCTGCCTCATCCTCCACCAGATACTTCTTTAAGATATCCCAGTTGAAGATATAGATACCCATGGAAGCCAGGTTGGACTTGGGATTCTTCGGCTTCTCCTGGAACTCGGTGATCTTATCGTTCTCGTCGGCTACCATCAGGCCGAAGCGGGAAGCCTCGTCCCACGGAACTTCCATGACAGCCACACTGAACTCGGCGCCTTTTTCCTTGTGGAATCTGAGAAAGTCACTGTAATCCTGCTTGCAGATCTGATCTCCGGAGAGGATAATCACGTACTGCGGGTTGTAGCGCTCGATAAACGATATGTTCTGATAGATGGCGTTGGCAGTACCCTTGTACCAGTCAGAGCCGGAGGCCTGCTGATAGGGAGGCAGTACATGGACTCCGCCGTAGAGACGGTCCAGATCCCATGGCTGTCCGTTGCCGATGTACTCGTTGAGAACCAGAGGCTGATACTGAGTGAGAATTCCTACGGTATCGATGCCGGAATTGACGCAGTTTGACAGCGGAAAATCGATGATACGATACTTGCCGCCGAAAGGAACTGCAGGTTTTGCCAGCTTCTGGGTCAGCGCGTATAAACGGGAACCCTGTCCGCCGGCAAGAAGCATTGCAATCATTTCTTTTGCCATAATATATCCCCCTGAATAATTAATAGTTGCTGATGATGAAATTGTACCACAGAATGGAGAAAAACGGTAGTTTTTTTTATGTATTTTATGATTTCTGTACTTTACGAGCAGGTAAAGTTGGTTTATAATGGACAATAGCAGGTTTCCGGTAAATGCGCGGCATTGGGGACTGGAGCATAAAAAGTAAAATGGAGGGAAAGAATATGGTAAAGATTAACAGCACTATGAAACAGAAAGAGATTCAGGCGATGTTCGACGGAAAGGAATACAAAGGGGTAACATTCCATTTCACGAAAAAAGCAGGCATGTCTCTGGTTTTCGACGTTGATAACCCTGAGGGCAAGAGCGCCGATGACGTGAAGAGCATCGTAAAGTCCACTCTGAAGACAGATCCGATTCTGAAAGTGCTTATGGTTACCGTTGAGGTGAATCTGTAATTGCAGACATAAAAGACGAAAGTTTGAAGAGCCAGGAGAACGGGCAGAACCGTTCTGCCTGGCTCTTATGATGTCAGAAACTTTCTATGACAGACGCCGGAGGGTCTCGATAAATCGTCCCACTCCGGCTTCCGTGGTAGCCCAGGAGGTAACCAGCCGGATACAGCAGTGGTCTTCATCGGTTTTCTGATTGATCTCAAAAGAAAAATCCTCTGCCAGTTCCCGGATCACTTCATGGGTGAAGATGGGGAACAGCTGATTGGTCCGGGAGTCTGAAGCAAAGGACCAGCCGCAGCCGGCGATGGCCTCTCTGAGCCGCCCGGCCATGTCGTTGCCGTGCCGTGCCATGTCGTAGAACAGATTGTTCTGGAACAGCTCTTCAAACTGGATCCCCAGAAGCCAGCCTTTGGCCATCATGGCTCCCCTCTGTTTGATCATAAACCGGAAATCCGTCTTCAGCTCATCCCGGAGAATCACCACCGCCTCCCCAAGCAGAGCTCCGTTTTTGGTGCCGCCGATATAGAACACATCCGTAAGATCGGCGATATCCGCCAGGGTCAGGTCATTGACAGGGCTGGTGAGGGCAGAGCCCATACGGGCTCCATCCATAAAGAGATAAAGTCCTTTCAGGCGGCAGATACGGGACAGTGCCTCCAGCTCCGCCCTGGTGTATTGGGTCCCCACCTCCGTAGAGTTGGAGATGTAGACCATCCTGGGCTGAACCATATGCTCGTCGGTGTGGGAATCCAGAGCCTGCTGCACCAGGGCCGGGGTCAGCTTGCCGTCAGCCGTATCCATGGCCAGGACTTTGTGGCCTGTGGCCTCAATGGCTCCCGTCTCATGGACATTGACATGGCCTGTGACGGCGGAGATGACAGCCTGATAAGGCTTTAAGGCAGAGGCGATGACGATCAGATTGGTCTGAGTGCCGCCGGGGATAAAGTGGATGTCTGCTTCCGGATGGCGGATCTCCTGCCGGATCAGTTCTCTGGCATGATCGCTGTGGCTGTCCAGGCCGTAGCCTTTGTTTTGTGTCAGATTGGCCTCCATCATGGCCTGAAGAATCCGGGGATGAGCCCCTTCGCTGTAGTCGTTGGTAAAACTGTACATGGATATGCCTCCTCTGCGTAATTCATCGGTGAACCTGCCTGCAGCAGGTGTGGTTGTGGTGCCAGGCTGCTCCTGTATGGGGCTGTTATAGTGGATGTTGGCTTTGTTCAGGGATTCGTTATACTGGCCGATTTTGATGGCTTTCCATTGGTCCTCTGTCCCACCGTAGCAGATATCCGTTAAACCGGCACGCCGGAAAGCGGTATCCCCGATACTGGTAACGGCCTGTCGTGGCAGCATCATTGGGGATCGCAATTTCACCCATGGTCATGAAGAACAATCCCCCTTTCTTTTGATTTTGTTGATTTGCACTCATCAAAATATAGCACAAGGGCGAACAAAATTCAACTCCGGTATCAGCTGATCATCAAATTTACAGGCAGCATAAACCGGGGTGTATATTTAATATAGACGAAAATCGGGGGGCAGGCAGCTGTTATCTGTGAAAATCCGTCTTGCGTTCCGGCAGTTTCACTGGTAGAATTAAAAAAACGATAACAACGTAAAACAGGAGGGTCAGATATGCTTGACATTTTGTTTGTAACAGATTTTGTGTGCCCCTACTGTCTGGTGGCCAAGGAGGCTCTTGATCAGTCTCTGAGGGAACTGGGGCTGGAGGCGAAGATCAGTCTGCAGCCTCTGGAACTGACAGAGGAACCCAATCCCCGGGTGGATACCTGTCACGACGAGAAGAGAAAGGCTCACTATCAGGTTCTGGTGGAGCCCTGCCGGCAGATGGGGCTGGATATGAAACTGCCTCCCAATGTGTGTCCCAGGCCTTACACCAGGCTGGCTTTTGAGGGGTATTTCTACGCTCAGGAGCAGGGCAGGGGAGAAGTGTACGGAGACAAGGTTTACAGGGCTTATTTTATTGATGAGAAGGACATCGGGGATCGGCAGGTTTTGGGAGATCTGGCGGCTCAGTCCGGCCTTGACAGGGAAGATTTTCTTCAGGCGCTGGAGGATGGCATCTATGGGCCTGAGGAGAAGAAGGCAGTGACATATTCCAGGCAGGAGCTGAAGGTGGAA
>CAJUJV010000014.1:16569-21505 GCA_910586845.1 uncultured Hungatella sp. | reverse complement strand
GTGATTCCCACCATCTATATCAACGGGAAGCAGATCAGTCTGGAGACCTATACGAAGGAAGAGATGACCGGGATCCTCCGGCAGTTTGCAAAAAAGGAAGCAGAATAATGTTGTATCAGATCAAGGACGGCACCGTGTCCCTGGGAGGGGTGGAGGTGCTGTCCCATATTAATTTTGAGATAAAAGCCAGCGAAAAGGTAGCGGTTACAGGGATCAACGGGGCAGGAAAGACTACTCTCCTGCGGCTTCTGGCAGGGGAGCTGGACCTTGACGGGGATGACAGGAGGCAGGAGCCGGGGATCTTCCGGTCCAGAAAGCTGACCGTGGAGATGCTCAGGCAGCAGGCTTTTGACGACGGCTCCAGGACCGTGGAGGAGGAGCTTCTGGCAGCCTGCCCTGCCGGGGATCTCTGTGATGTGGAGCGGTTTGCCTATGAGAAAGAGTACGACAGGCTGTTCGCCGGCTTTGGCTTTGACAAAAAGGATAAAAAGAAAAGGATCTGTCAGTTTTCGGGCGGAGAGCAGACCAAGATCGCCCTGATCCGTCTGCTTCTGGAACGGCCGGATATCCTTTTGCTGGACGAGCCCACCAACCATCTGGACATGGAGACCGTGGAGTGGCTGGAGACCTATCTGAAACATTACGACAGGGCCGTGGTCATGGTGTCCCACGACCGCTTCTTTCTGGATCGGGTGGCAGAGGTAGTCTATGAGCTGTCGGATCGGAAGCTGGTTCGATATCCCGGCAATTACAGCCATTACCGGGAGGAAAAATTAAAAAATATCCGGCTCCAGCAGAAGGCTTATGACAGGCAGCAGCAGGAGACGGAGCGGCTGGGCCGGCTGGTGGAGCGGTTTAAGAACAAGCCCAGGAAAGCGGCGTTTGCCAGGTCCAGGAAGAAGCTGCTGGACAGGATGGACAGAGTTCCCAGACCCAGAGAGGATCATGCTTATCTGTTTACCGGTGAGATCAGCCCTGAGGTCGGAGGAAGCAAATGGGTGCTGACGGCTAAGGATCTGAAGATCGGCTATGACAGGACTCTGTTTGAGCTGACTTTTCGGATCAAAAAGGGGCAGAAGATCGGGATCCTGGGTCCTAACGGGGCGGGGAAGACTACGTTTTTAAAGACCGTGGCAGGCCTTAAGGAGGCGCTGTCCGGCACCTGTTTTCTGGGAAATCAGATCACCCTGGGATATTTTGACCAGCATTCTGCCGAGATCACATCAGAGAAGACAGTGCTGGAACATTTTCATGATCTGTTTCCCTCTCTGACGGAGAAGGATGCCAGGACCATCTTAGGCCATTATCTGTTCGGAGGGCGGCAGGCGTCCAAGAAGGTGAAGGACCTGTCCGGCGGGGAGAAGGCCAGGCTGGTGCTGGCGGAGCTTCTGCAGAGCCGGCCCAATTTTCTGGTTCTGGACGAACCCACCAACCACATGGATATCCACGCCAGGGAGACCCTGGAGTCCGCCTTTAAGGCCTACACAGGCACCATCCTTTTTGTGTCCCATGACCGGTATTTTGTAAAACAGGTGGCGGACGGGATCTTGACTCTGGAGGGAGAGAGGGTCATGTACTATCCTTTCGGCTATGACCATTATCTGGAGAGGAAGAGGAAGCAGGAGGCCGGGGAGACCATGGCGGCCCAGGTGAAGGCCGAGGACCAGGCTTTGATCGCCGGGATACGGGCAGTGCCCAGGGCGGAGCGCCACAGGCTTCGGGAGATCTCCCAGGAGGAGGCTTACAGAGACTGGAAGCTGAGGCTGGCGACAGAGGCCATGGAGGCGGCCAGAGAGAAGGCGGAGCGGCTTTGGGAGGCTTTGGAGGCGATGAAGGAGAGGCGGCGGGAATCCCGAGAGTTCTGGGAAGGGGAGCCGTGGGACGAGGAGATGTCATATGGGGAGCTGGAAAGACAGTGTGAGGCGGCCTGGAAGGCCTGGCATGACAGGTGTCTGGAATGGGGGGATGAGGTTTTCTTCGGCGGGCTGTGCCAGGACGGCTCTGGAGGAAAAGGATAAGAGCATTCTTGATATTGACCCTGCGCAATGTCAATCCTGAAAAGTCTGTTAGGATGGATAAAAATCAGATTCGGAGGAGAGAGATATGAAGATCGACCATGTGGCCATGTATGTGAGAGACCTGGAAAGGGCGAAGGATTTTTTTATGAGATATTTCGGGGCGAAGCCTAATGAGCTGTATCACAACCAGAAGACCGGATTTCGGTCCTATTTTCTGACCTTTGACCAGGGAGCCAGGCTGGAGATCATGAATAAACCGGAGGCAAAAGATTCGGGGGCCGAGCTGGCCCGGACAGGGTTTATCCACGGGGCCTTTTCCGTGGGGAGCAAGGAGAAGGTGGACGAGCTGACACGGCGGCTGAGAGAAGACGGATATCAGGTCATAAGCGGTCCAAGGACTACGGGGGACGGCTACTATGAGAGCTGTATCCTGGATGGTGAGGGTAATCAGATCGAGATTACGGTGTAGTTGTTGAGGTTTTGCGTGATGTAATAAAAACACAAGGCTGAGGAGAGAGCCAGGGATTTATTCCCGGTTTTCTCCTCAGCCTTTCTTTAAAAGTCTGCCGCCGAAGGCGGCATAAATTCAGGTATGCCCAGTGCGCCCGCCAGACTTTTATGGGGTGGCGGAGCGCTTGCCCGCCGGGCGCATACAGGTTTTCTATGTATATAGGGGGGGCGGAAAGGTGATGTGGCCGTCTCAGCGGCCCCGCCCTGAGCGGTGGGCAGGGGAAAAAGCTTCCCCTGCTGGATTACCGTTCATCTATTCTTTGTCGTGAATCTCGCTGTGAAGCTGCTGTAAGGATTTCACCTCTCCCTGCCCGTGGGTCTTCACATACCGGATGCCTTTGGCAGTGGCTCTGGCGGCAGCCATGGTGGTCATGTAGGGGACTTTGCCCTTGATGGCCGCTTTCCTTAAGTAGCTGTCGTCGTGGCGGCTCTCCTTGCCCGCAGGGGAGTTGATGATCAGCTGGATCTTGCCGTTGGTGATCATGTCCAGGATGTTGGGGCGTCCCTCGTACAGCTTGTTCACCCTCTCGGCCTCGATTCCGGCCCGGCGGATCAGGTCATAGGTTCCGCCTGTGGCCACGATCCGGAAACCGCTTTCCTCGAAAATCCTGGCGATATCCACAACTTCCGGCTTGTCCTTGGCATTGACGGAGATCAGCACCGTGCCCTCTAAAGGCAGGCGGGACTGAGTGGCCTCCTGGGCCTTGTAGAAGGCCTCACCGTAGGAGGCAGAGAGCCCCAGGACTTCTCCTGTGGAGCGCATCTCCGGTCCCAGAAGGGGATCCACTTCCTGGAACATGTTGAAGGGGAACACCGCTTCCTTGACGCCGTAGTTGGGGATCTTCTGCTCTTTCAGGGACGGAACCGGCGAGGGCCGTCCCGTCAGCTCGGAGGTGATGATCTCCGTGGCCAGAGGCACCATGCGGATGTTGCACACCTTGGACACCAGGGGTACGGTCCGGGAAGCTCTGGGGTTGGCCTCCAGCACATAGACCCTGCCGTTCTCGATGGCGTACTGCATGTTCATCAGACCCCGGACATGCATCTCCTCGGCGATCTTTCTGGTGTATTCTTTGATGGTCTCCACATTTTCAGGAGAAATATGGACCGACGGGATGATACAGGCCGAGTCTCCGGAATGGACTCCCGCCAGCTCGATGTGCTCCATGACCGCGGGCACAAAGGCGTGGGTTCCGTCGCTGATGGCGTCAGCTTCGCACTCGGTGGCGTGGTTTAAGAACCGGTCGATGAGGATAGGGCGGTCGGGAGTCACGCCTACGGCCGCGTTCATGTATCCGGTCATGCTCTCATCGTCGTAGACCACCTCCATGCCCCGGCCTCCCAGCACATAGGAGGGGCGCACCATGACGGGATAGCCGATGCGGCCTGCTATGTTGATGGCTTCCTCCACAGTGGTGGCCATACCGGACTCGGGCATGGGGATGTCCAGTTTCTCCATCATGGCCCGGAACAGGTCCCGGTCCTCGGCCAGATCGATGACAGAGGGTGAGGTGCCCAGGATTCTGACCCCGTTTTTCTCCAGGTCAGCCGCCAGGTTTAAAGGAGTCTGGCCGCCGAACTGGGCGATGACTCCTGCCGGCTTTTCTTTCCGGTAGATACTCAGCACATCCTCCAGGGTAAGAGGCTCAAAGTACAGTTTGTCTGAGGTGTCATAGTCCGTGGACACGGTCTCCGGGTTACAGTTGACGATGATGGTCTCAAATCCCAGCTTCTTTAAAGCCAGGGAAGCGTGAACGCAGCAGTAGTCGAACTCAATGCCCTGCCCGATCCGGTTGGGGCCTCCTCCCAGGATCATGATCTTGGGCCTGTCCGTGTTCACAGGGTTTTTGTCAGGAGCGTTGTAGGTGGAATAGTAGTAGGCGTTGTCTCTGGTGCCGCTGACGTGGACGCCCTCCCAGGCTTCCTCCACCCCCAGTTCCATGCGGCGGTTTCGGATATGGTCTTCGGGGATCTCCAGGATCTGGCTTAAATATTTGTCAGAGAAGCCGTCCTTCTTGGCAGTGGTGAGAAGCTCATCAGAGGGGAGGCTGCCTTTGTGAGCCATAAGAGTTTCTTCTTCCTCCACCAGCTCTTTCATCTGCTCAATAAACCAGTGCTTTACCTTGGTGATCTGGTGGATCTCCTCTACCGTAGCTCCCTTGCGCAGAGCCTCATACATGATAAAATGGCGCTCGCTGGAGGGAGTGATCAGAAGCTTCAGAAGCTGTTCCTTTGTCCTGGAATCGAAATCTTTGGCGTGTCCCAGGCCGTAGCGCCCTGTCTCCAGGCTGCGGATGGCCTTCTGGAACGCCTCCTTATAAGTCTTGCCGATGCTCATGACCTCGCCTACGGCTCTCATCTGGGTTCCCAGCTTGTCCTCCACGCCTTTGAATTTCTCAAAAGCCCAC
>CAJUJV010000014.1:15624-16534 GCA_910586845.1 uncultured Hungatella sp. | reverse complement strand
GCCAGCATGGCGGAGACCAGGGCAATGGGGAAACCGGTGGCCTTGGATGCCAGGGCGGAGGAGCGGGAGGTACGGGGGTTGATCTCGATAACTACCACACGGTCCGTCACAGGGTCATGGGCAAACTGCACGTTGGTGCCGCCGATGACCTGAACCGATTCCACGATCTTGTAGGCCTGCTCCTGAAGACGTTTCTGGCACTCCTGGGAGATGGTCAGCATGGGAGCGGAACAGAAGGAGTCGCCGGTGTGGACTCCCAGGGGATCGATATTCTCGATAAAGCATACGGTGATCATGTTGCCTTCGCAGTCCCGAACCACCTCCAGTTCCAGCTCTTCCCACCCGAGGATGGATTCTTCTACCAGAACCTGTCCTACCAGGCTGGCCTGAAGGCCTCTGGCGCAGACTACTTTCAGCTCTTCTTTATTATATACCAGTCCGCCGCCGGCGCCGCCCATGGTGTAGGCCGGACGGAGAACCACCGGGTAGCCCAGTCCGTCGGCGATCTTTAAGGCTTCCTCCACGGAATAGGCCACCTCGCTTCGGGCCATCTCGATGCCCAGCTCATTCATGGCCTTCTTAAACTCGATCCGGTCCTCGCCCCGCTCGATGGCGTCTACCTGGACACCGATGACCTTGACATTATATTTATCCAAAATGCCTTCTTTGTACAGTTCCGCGCACAGATTCAGACCGGACTGACCTCCTAGGTTGGGGAGAAGGGCATCAGGCCGTTC
The DNA here is from genome assembly GCA_910586845.1 of uncultured Hungatella sp. Lineage (GTDB taxonomy): Bacteria > Bacillota > Clostridia > Lachnospirales > Lachnospiraceae > UBA3402. The sequence goes on along the minus strand of CAJUJV010000014.1, from coordinate 15,797 downwards.
TTTGGCGATGATCTGTTCCAGACGTTCCACGTTCAGGGGTTCGATATAAGTCACATCGGCAGTCTCCGGGTCGGTCATGATGGTGGCCGGGTTGGAGTTTACCAGCACGATCTCATAGCCCAGCTTCCGCAGAGCCTTGCATGCCTGAGTTCCGGAGTAGTCAAACTCACAGG
>CAJUJV010000014.1:1907-15614 GCA_910586845.1 uncultured Hungatella sp. | reverse complement strand
TGATGAGCACTTTGTGAATGTCAGTTCTTTTTGGCATTTGGTTGTCCTCCTTGTTTTTTTCTCATTCTATTATATAGAAATTTCCAAAAGGTGCAAGAACTTTCGAAAACAAATCGATAATTTTTGAAATAACAGTTGACAAAGGGGAAAACACCTGTTATTATAGGGTCATAGATGTTGAAACAAAAATAAACAACTGTTATTTCAACAGAAACGAGAGAAGGAGGGGTACAATGATCTACACCGTAACACTGAATCCGGCTCTGGACAAGACGGTGGAAATCCGGGATTTCGCTGTGGACAGCGTCAATCGGATCACCGCCATGAGAACAGATCCGGGAGGAAAGGGCATCAATGTCTCCAAAGTCATCCAAAAACTTGAGGGGAAGAGCATAGCTGCCGGGATTCTGGGAGGCTCCACAGGAGAATGGATTCTGGCGGCGCTTAAAGAGATGAGGCTGGAGACCTGCTTTACTTTCGCGGAAGGGGAGACCAGGACAAACCTGAAAGTGGTGGACCCGGCAGGGCATACCAACACGGACATCAACGAGCCGGGCCTCACGGTCACAGAAGAAGTTTTGGAGAACCTTCTGAGAGGGCTGCTGGAGAGGGTGAATGAAGGGGACATTGTGGTTCTCTCCGGCAGCCTCCCCAAGGGAGCGCCGAAAGATACCTACGGAACCTGGGTGAAAGCCTTCCGGAAAGCCGGCACCAAGGTCATCCTGGATGCGGACGGAGAGCTTCTGGCTGAGGGTCTCAAGGCGTCTCCCTACTTGGTAAAGCCTAACAACCATGAGCTCTCCCGGCTTGTAGGGAGAATCCTGGAGACCAGAGAGGAGCTGGAAGAGGCTGCCAGGAAGCTGATGGCAGAGTATAGCATTGAGAAAGTGGTCATTTCCCTGGGAGAAGAAGGAGCCCTCTATGTGACAGGACAAGCCACGGTATACGCGGAAGGCTTAAAGGTGCCTGTGGGGAGCACCGTAGGCGCCGGAGACAGCGTGGTGGCGGCCCTGGCAGTAGCCGAGGAAAGAGCCATGGACTTAGAAGATACGGTTAGGCTGTCCACAGCCACGGGAGCGGCCAATGTGATGTGCAGCGGGACCCAGGCGGCAGAGTATGATGTCATAAAAGAACTGATTCCAAAAGTAGTGTTTCATTTTATCGCTTGTAGTTGATTAAAATAAGGTTTATTATAAGAAAGGAGTATTTATTATGAAAGCAAAAGGCGTGAGACTGCACGGAGCAAATGATTTGAGACTGGAGGAGTTTGAGCTTCCTGAGATCACTGATGACGAGATTCTGGTGAAGGTGGTTTCTGACAGCATCTGTATGTCTACATACAAGTGCGCCATCCTGGGTGAGAATCACAAGAGGGTTCACGACGACGTGGCGGAGCACCCGGCCATCATGGGACACGAGTTCGCGGGGGATATCGTGAAGGTGGGAAAGAACCATCAGGATACCTTTAAGCCCGGCATGAAGTTTACCTTACAGCCGGCCCTCAACTACAAGGGAACCATGTGGAGCCCCGGATATTCCTACGAATTTTTCGGCGGGGACACCACCTACTGCGTCATCCCGGCGGAGGTCATGGAGTTAGGCTGCCTTCTGGAATACAAGGGGCGGGCCTACTACGAGGCCTCTCTGGCAGAGCCCATGTCCTGCAGCATCGGCGCGTTTAACGCTGCTTACCACACACAGATGGGCGTGTACACCCACCAGATGGGAATCCGTGAAAACGGAAAGCTGGCCATCATGGCAGGGGCCGGCCCCATGGGCCTGGGGGCTCTGACCTATGCTCTCCACCGGGATGTGAGACCGTCTCTGGTGGTGGTCACGGACCTGGCCCAGGACCGTCTTGACAGAGCGGCCCAGCTGTTCCCGCCAAAAGAGTACGCCAAAGAAGGCATTGAGGTCCATTTTGTCAACACAGGAAAACTGGAGGACCCGGTGGCGGAGCTTTTGAAGATCTCCGGAGGAACCGGTTACGACGATGTGCTCTGCTACGCTCCGGTGGCAGCGGTGGTCAAACAGTCCAGCGATATCCTGGGAAGAGACGGCTGCCTTAACTTTTTCGCCGGCCCGACAGACAACAAATTCAGCGCGACTATTAATTTTTATGACGTACATTATAACTCTACCCATGTCATGGGGACTACAGGCGGCAACACCGCTGACATGATCGAGTCTCTGGAGCTGACAGCCGCCAAGAGGATCGACCCGGCAGTGATGGTGACACACATCGGAGGTCTGGACGCGGTTGCCGAGACTACCCTGAATCTGCCGAAGATTCCCGGCGGCAAAAAGCTGATCTACACATGGCTTTCCATGCCCCTCACGGCCCTGACGGATCTGCGGGCAAAAGGCGAGGAGAATGGCGATCACCGTCTGGTGGAGCTGGCGGACATCGTTGACGCTCACAAGGGCCTGTGGTGTCCGGAGGCAGAAGAGTATCTGCTGGCCAATTTTATAGAAAAATAATTCAGCGCCACGACTCCCGTCCCCGGGTTCTGGCGCGGACGGGAGGATGATTTTGGATTCAATGGAAACACGGAGAAACGCGATAGTGGAACTGATCAATGAACATGGAACCGTCACTTTTTCCCAGATAAAAGATGCCTTTCCCAATGTGTCGGAGATGACTCTCAGGACAGACTTAAAGCTTCTTGACGAGGCCAGAAGGATCGTGCGGATCCACGGCGGGGCCAAGTCTGTCCAGGTGGTCATCGGTACGGACGACTACTTAAGCAACCGCTCTGTCCGCAATATCGCCGAAAAGCAGAAGATCGCGGAAAAAGCCCTCGCTCTCATAAGGCCGGACACTACAATTTTTGTGGACTCCGGGAGCACAACAACCCTGCTTGCCCGTCAGTTTCCGGATCAGTCGAATCTGATCTGCACCACGGGACTGAGCTGCGCCACGGAGTTGGCGAACCTGTCAAAACCGACCGTGATGATACCGGGGGGGACCTTGAACCGCTACAGCCAGAGCGTCTGCGGAATCTCGGCGGTGAGAGAGCTGGAGCGGATCAATTTTTCCCAGACCTTTCTGGGAGTGACCGGCTACAGCTTAAGGGCAGGATTTACCTGCGGAAGCAATGACGAGGCGATCCTGAAGCAGACCGCCATAAACCAGTCGGAGCAGACCATCGTGCTCATGGATTCCTCTAAGATCGGGGTGTTCAGCACCTTCGGCGTCTGCGGGCTGGATAAGATCGACATGGTGATCTCTGACGGAGGTCTTCCGGAGGCATTTCTTGAAGAATGCGAAAAAAATAATGTGACAGTTTTGTAATGGATCGGTTCCCCGCTCTCTGTCTGTGTTGAGGAGGGACTGTCTTGAAAAATAAAGTACAGAAATTTGGAAAATTTTTATCGGCAATGGTCATGCCCAACATCGGTGCCCTGATCGCCTTTGGTTTTCTGGCAGCGCTGTTTATTGATACCGGGTGGATACCCAACAAAGGATTCAACAGCATGGTAGGTCCCATGCTTACCTATTTGATCCCGATCCTCATCGCTTCCACCGGAGGCAGGATGATCGGCGGCGACAGAGGGCGGGTGGTAGGCGCCATCGCGGTGATTGGCGCTATTATGAGTAACACCGATATCACCATGCTGATGGCGGCCATGGTCATGGGTCCGCTGGCAGGCCTGTGCGTCAAAAAGTTCGACGAGGCCATGGACGGCCACATGCCCGCTGGCTTTGAGATGCTCATCAACAACTTTTCGGCAGGTATCCTGGGTATGATCCTGGCCATGCTGGGCTATGTAGTCATCGGCCCGGTGATGAGCGGGATTCTCCAGCTCCTGTCAGCAGGCGTCAACGCCCTGGTTCAGAATGAACTGCTTCCGCTGGTAGCCGTGTTCATCGAGCCAGCGAAGGTGCTGTTTTTAAACAACGCCATCAACCACGGCATCTTCACCCCCATCGCGACGGCCCAGGCCGCTCAGACGGGGAAATCCATCATGTACATGCTGGAACCCAACCCGGGCCCGGGCCTTGGCGTGCTGCTGGCTTATATGTTCTTTTGCAAGGATAAGGCCACAAAGGATTCCGCTCCCGGCGCTGTGATCATCCACCTGCTGGGCGGCATCCATGAGATCTATTTCCCCTATATCCTGATGAATCCTCTGGTGATCATCGCCCCCATCCTGGGAAATATCGCGGCCATCTTCTGGTTCAACATGACGGGATGCGGTCTGGTGGGACCGGCCTCCCCGGGCTCCATCATCGCCTATCTGATGATGACCCCGGGACCGGATATGTTCAAGGTCCTCATAGGCGTGGCTCTTTCCGCAGGGATTTCCTTCGCCGTGGCTTCCGCGCTGGTGAAGATGGCGGGAAGCAGGAGCCTTGAGGATGCCCAGAAGGAGATGGCGGCCATGAAGGCTCAGGCCAAGGGAACTCCCGCGGTTCCGGGAACCATCGAGAAATCCTCCCAGATCCGGAAGATCATCTTCGCCTGCGACGCAGGCATGGGCTCTTCCGCCATGGGAGCTACCAAGTTCCGCAACCGGATCAAAGCCAACCGCCCTGACATCTCGGTGAGCAATACATCCGTTGACAATATCCCCGGCGACTGCGACATCGCCGTGGTCCAGACCACCCTGGCGGACAGGGCCAGAAAGTCCGCCCCTCAGGCCCAGCTGATTACCATCGGCAATTTCCTGGCAGACCCGGCCCTTGACGCCCTCTATGTACAGCTGACTACAGGGGACGCTCCGGCGGTTCCGGCAGGGGAGAACACGGACATCGTCATCCCCGATGTGCCCATCAAAAAGCAGGTCATCATCCGGGAGGGGATCCACCTGGGGCAGAAACCGGTGACAAAGGAGGAGGCTATCCAGGCAGCGGGCGAGATGCTGGTGAAGCTGGGCTATGTAGACGAGACTTATATCGACGCCATGCAGGAGAGGGAGAAACTGGTGTCTACCTACATCGGCATGGGAGTGGCTATCCCCCATGGTACCACCCAGGCCAAGGGCACGGTGAAGAAGACGGGAATCGTGTGCTTCCAGTATCCCGGGGGCGTGGACTTTGGGGCGGAGAAAGCCTACCTGGTCTTCGGCATCGCCGGCATCGGCGACGAGCACCTGGATCTTCTGAGCAAGCTCTGTACCCTTCTGGAGGATGCGGCCCTTCTGGAGACTCTAAAGACCACCGACGACGTGGAGTGGGTGCTGGGGCAGCTGTCCTGAAAGACTGATAAAAACAAAAATAGTCAGGAAAAGCAGATTCTGTAAAGGATCTGCTTTTTTCCGGTTCTTTTGATAGGGATTTGTGCAGAATTCCAAGTATTTTGTTGAAAGAAACAGAATTTTGTAATAAAATGGAACCAATATCAGGAAGGAACAAGAGAAATGGGGAGTTTTTTCGAGAGACATAAAAAGGTGATCTGCAGAGGGTTTCTGGTGCTCACAGGCCTGCTCTCTTTCATCGGCTGCTATCAGTACTATACGGCTTATGTGGATCAGGTGATTCCGGAGCGGCTCTGGTCCTCCGTGTTCTACAGCGCTCTTCAGCTGTATCTGCTTTCTCCCACGGTCGATGCGGGGGAGGCCACGCCCATATGTTATGAGCTGGCCAAGTGGACGGCGCCTCTGTGTACGGCTTACTGGATCCTGAAGGCGGCCCAATCCCTGTTCTGTCATGAACTGGGAGTGCTGAGAAAAAAGCTGGGAAGGAAGAGGCAGCTGGTAGTTTTCGGCTTTCACGAGACCAGTGAGCGATTCCTTGAACATCTTCAGAAAGAAAAGGAAAAGAGGCAGCTGATTCTGGTGGCGGAGGAGAATCTGGACAGAGAGAGCCGTCTGAGACTGGAGAAAACAGGGATTCTGGTCTATGAGAAAGATTTCTGCCTCAGGGAGCTTTCTCCTGACAAAACGGATCACATCGTCCTTTTTCATAAAGAAGCCGCCCGGAATTTTGCACTTCTGCAGCGCCTGGCGCGGCAGCCGGACAATCCGCCCTGCTCCGTCTGGTGTCAGGACCGGACCATGAAAAAGATCATTACAGATTTTGGTGATTCCATGGCAGAAGAACGGTCATGGAATCTTGGTGTATTCGATCTGCCGGATATAGCGGCTTCCGATCTGTTTCGGAGAGAGCCGCTGTATCAGAACTGTCTGGAACAGGTCAGAGACAGCATCAGCCTGAAGGAGGTTCTCGCAACAATTCCTCAGCCCCATCTGCTCATAGCCGGCTTCGGGTCCTGTGGACAGGCAGTTTTTGAAAAGGCGCTTCTCACCGGTACACTCAGCGACCGGTCGGAGGCGGAAGGATATGAGAAGCTTCGGATTACCGTCATGGACAGGGATACGGAAAGGTGCCGGGATCTGATAGAATCCAGATATCCCAGGATCGAAAAGATGTGTCATGTAGAATATATCCAGGCGGAGGCGGGAAGCGTCAAAACGGAGAAAAGGCTTTTTGATCTGCCCTGGATCACCTATGCCGTCATCTGCTTTTCTGATGAGACAGTCAGTATCAGGACCATGATGCAGATCAGGGCCTGGCTGGGTGCGTCAGAGACCGGGAACAGGCCCTGTGCCATGGAAGTTCCCGTGGCTGTAAGACTGAAAGAGCATGCGGAAATTGCCCGGTATCAGAAGAGAGACGGTTTCAGCCGTGTGGTCCTGTTCGGAGACTGTGACAGGCTTCTGGGGAGCGAGAACGTGATCCGGCATGAGACAGACCGGGAGGCAAAAAACTTCCACAGAGCTTATGCTCAGATACAGCGGCAGGTAAAAGGACAAAACGGACACGGGAGCGGAGAAGAACTGTGGAACAGCCTGACATGGGAATTAAAAGAATCCTGTCGGGCTCAGGTCCTGAACCGCCCTTATTTTCAGGAACTGATCAGAGGCTGGGCAGATCCTTCCCGGTGGGAGACGGTGCTGCTGTCAGGGGATGACACAGCCGGGTTTCTTGCGAAAGTGCCGGAGGATCTGGAACTTCTGGCTGCCCTGGAGCACAGGAGATGGTGCAGCTTCTGTTATTGTACCGGTTATGCAGGATATGACGGGAGGAAGGAGGAAAAGAGGAGGCTTCACATGATCCTGGAAGACGGGAAGCGGTATTACGGAAAGGTGCATAACTGTCTCATCGATGACTGGGAAGCAGTGAAAAAGGATAAGACGGCAGGCGAGACTGTCATTTATGATGTGTGCAGTGTCTGCGGATATGAAAAAGAAAAAGATAAAGATAAAGGAGAAAAACTATGGGATACACAGCGATCAGAAAGATGAACGAGAAAAACAATAACGAGAGATTTACCGAGATACCGGGGAAGAAGGGGCCCGCAGTGCCCTGTTTTCCGGATAAGAAAAAGGAAGATCTGGATCTTGCTTCGGCGGCGGCGTCATTTTTGCATAATCGGTGTGAGGATCTGAGGTTTTCCGAGGAGACAGAGGAAGAGGAGAAGACTTCCGGATATCTGGGGAGGAGTATCGGAAAGAACATGATCCCCTACAACATGCAGATGGATATCGACCGGCTGTGCCTTGCCAATGCTCTGGACCGGTTTATCGATGCCGGCACGGCTCAGACTGCGTTCGATGTATATTTCTGCTATCTGGAGATGTTTGTGGGAGCCTACGGCAGATCCAGAAGGATGATCGAGCTGCTTTCGGAGTTTGAATCCAATTCCAGTTCTCTTCTGATGAAACACAGAGACCACTACGCCCACTCCGTCTATGTCTTTGCTCTGGGGCTGGCCATTTACGAGACCAACGAGGAGTACCGCAGGGCTTATAAGGACATGTACGGCTGCACTGTGAAGCATAAAGACAGAGAGGATCAGGAGCTGGCCCACCATTTCCTCCGGTACTGGGGACTGGCTTCTCTGTTCCACGATATCGGATATCCCTTTGAGCTGCCTTTCGAACAGATTGAGGCTTACTTTGAGGACAGAGAGAAAAACGAGAAGGGAATCAAGAAAATAGAAAGAGGGACTCTTCCCTTCATTTCCTTCTCCAGGCTGGAGCAGTATACGGCTCTCAGCAGCGACAGAGTAAGGGCAGCCGTGAAAGAGATCTATCCGGAGGGAGAATTCGATGATATCCGTGATATCCTTGCATGGGGAATCGTCAAGAGACTGGGTGGAAAGTATGACAGCCGGATGGAAAAGATCTGCAGAAAGATGTCCGAAAACTCTTCCTGCGAGGATTTTAAAGAGTGGAAAGATTCCGTGGATTTTCTGAAAAAAGTTCTGTGTAAAAAGCCAGAGAGTCCGGACAGCTTCAATTACTTTATGGATCATGCGGTATTCAGCGCCGTGGTCCTGGCCAGAGAGCTGTTTGCCATGGATCAGGGAGATCAAAAGGTCAATGAATCCATGCTGGATGCGCTTACGGCCATAGCCATGCACAACAGTCTGTACAAGTTCTCCATAGCAGACTGGAAAAAAGAGGGCAACACGCCCTTTGCCGTAAAAGACCATCCCCTGGCTTTTATGCTGATGCTCTGCGACGAGCTGCAGTGCTGGGACCGGACCTCTTACGGAAGGGAGTCCAGAAGCCAGCTTCATCCCATGGCCTGCGAGTTTTCCTTTAAAGACGGCATAGAGGCCTGCTACCTGTACGACGAGGGCGAGAGCAGCAAGATCATCGATTTCTGGAAGAAACATGACAGATATGTGCAGGAACTTCAGGCCAATCCCAAAACAGAGGATGATAAAAATAAGAAGCCGGCAATGAAAGCTTATTCCACCATGGTAGATGACAATGAATTTCTCTCGGATATTAAGAAGATCGTTGATCTGTCAGATATCCCTCTGACCGTGGACACCAGGGTAGTAAAGAAAGACAACAGCTGTAAAAATACTTATCTCTCTCAGGGAAAGTTTCTCCATCTCTATAATTTCGGCGCCGCGTTAAACGCCCGCTGGAAAGGAAAAGCAGACTCGGAGCAGATGGATGTCTGGTTCGACGAGCTGTCTCTGGAGTACAAACTGTCCAATATCGCCCAGGCCAGAAAGTTTGCGGAGCACCTGGATAAGATCGGCTGTTTCTATACGGACCAGCCGGTGGATTTAGAGATGGTGGATGCCTTTACGGAGAAAGAACTGGTGCTCATCGGCGAAGAGGAACACAGGCGCTGGGAGGACGAGAAAAAGTCCATGTACTGGATGCCCACAGGGTCGATGTCAGAACTGTGCAGAGATAAGTATATCAGGGAACAGACCAGGATGCACAATGATTTTGACACGGGCTTTTTCCAGCTGGATGACGAGGCCAAGGCCAAGGATATGAAGCCTATGAATACCATGGTGGAAAAATTAAAAGAATACGACGGCCTCAGGATCTACAGATATATCCGGCGCAGCTGAGACAGATTCGGGCTTTTTGTCCATGTGCCCGGCTATCTTTGCGGGCGGCAGTGAGATTACTCTTGTAATTTTCTCTGTTATTCTTTATAATGTAAAGTACATATCCGGAAATACATACGGATAGATTGAAAGGATTATTTTAGAAAGGAACCAAGATGGGCAAGGAACAGGAGTTTAAACAGAAAATACTGATTGCAGATGACTCTGAGATGAATCGGTCGATTCTGGCTGATATGCTGGAAAGTGAATATGAGATCATTGAGGCAGAGAATGGGGTGCAGGCAGTGGCTGCGATCCAGGAATACGGAGTGGAGCTTTCCCTTGTTCTGTTGGATATCGTGATGCCGGAGATGGATGGCTTCGGTGTCCTGGAAGTGATGAACCGATGCCACTGGATCGATGAGATCCCTGTCATTATGATCTCTTCGGAGAGCGGCTCTTTCCATGTGGAGCGTGCATATCAGCTGGGGATCACGGATTATATAAGCAGACCTTTTGATGCGCTGATCGTTCACCGCAGGGTAGTCAATACTCTGGTACTTTATGCCAAACAGAAGAAACTGGCAGCTCTGGTCATGGAACAGATCGACGAGAAAGAGAAGCAGAGCAACCTGATGATCGACATCCTGAGTCACATCGTGGAATTCAGAAACGGAGAGAGCGGTCTTCATGTCCTTCATATCCGGATTCTGACGGAGCTTTTGTTAAAGCATCTGGTCCAGATCACGGACAGATATCAGTTTACAAGAGAACAGATTTCCATGATCAGTACTGCATCCGCCCTTCACGACATCGGAAAGATATCGATCCCGGGAGAGATCTTAAACAAACCGGGACGTCTGACCAAAGAAGAGTTTGAGATCATGAAGACTCATACATCCATCGGTGCGGAGATGCTGGAGAAGCTGTCCTTCCATCAGGAAGAACCTCTGGTGAAGGAGGCTTATGCCATCTGCCGGTGGCACCATGAAAGGTATGACGGCAAGGGATATCCGGATGGTATTAAGGGAGACGACATCCCCATCTCTGCTCAGATCGTGGCGTTGGCCGACGTTTACGATGCACTGACCAGCGAGCGTGTGTATAAGAAGGCATTTCCTCATGAAGAGGCTATCCGCATGATCTGCAACGGTGAGTGCGGGACCTTCAATCCGCTTATCTTAAAATGCCTGCAGGATATGGCGGATACTCTGAGAGACAGTTTAAACAGCGGGGATGCGGGCCAGACCAATGAAAAGGAACTTCAGGATATCCTGGAAGAGAAACTGAATCCCGGAGAAGCATCCGCATCGGAGCGGACCCTGCAGCTTCTGGAGCATGAGCGGATGAAATACAGTTTTTATGCGTCCATGTCAGAGGAGATCCAGTTTGAATATATGGTGTCTCCTGCCATGCTGACTCTGTCGGCGTGGGGGGCGGATAAGCTGAATCTTCCCGAAGTAGTCATGGATCCCATAAGGGACAGCCGCATCACTGATATCTTAAAAGCCGAAGATATAGAGAAACTTGGAGAAATCATCAGAAACAGCTCTCCCAAGGATCCGGTGATCCGGTATGACTGCCTGGCCAGGATAGGCGGAGAGCACAGATGGATGCGGATCGTGGTTCGGGCCATGTGGTCATCTGACGGAGAAGGCACATACACGGGAGTGATCGGCAAGGCGGTGGATATCCATGAGTCCCGTCTGCAGCTGGAAGCCCTGGAGGAGATGGCCTCTCACGATACCCTGACAAAGCTTCTGAATGCAGATTATGCCGGCCGGCAGATATGCCGGCGCCTGGAGGAAGAACCCGACGGAAGATATATGCTCATGCTGATCGATATTGATGACATCAAGACAGCCAATGACAGCAGGGGCCGTCTCTTCGGCGATCAGGTTCTGGTTCATGCGGCAGAGGTTCTGCGGCAGAATAAAGGGGACAATGACATAGTGGCCAGGGTCAGCGGCGACGAGTTTCTGTTTTTTACCAGATGCGACAGTGATGAGGAGACCAGAGCAGACCGACTCATCTCGGCTCTGGAAGGCGAATATCAGGGATTTAAGGTTTCCGCCTGTGTGGGAACTGCTGCAGGAGAAGGCAAAAAGACGGATTATGACAGGCTGTTCCAGGAAGCGGATAAAGCTCTCATGGAAGCGAAGAAGGGAGGTCCGGGCCAGCATCGGACCAGCAGAATATGTTGACGTGTCGGAGGAGAAAGATCAATGAGTTTAAAAGAATGTTATGTATCTCTGGAAGGAGATTATGAGGATGTCCTGGGACGTCTTCGCAGCGAGAGGCTGGTCCAGAAATTTGTTCTGAAATTTTTAAATGACGGAAGCTACGATCTTCTGTGCAGGTCTCTGGAATCGGGAGATTACGGAGAAGCCTTCAGAGCGGCACACACCATAAAAGGAGTCTGCCAGAATCTGAGCTTTACCAAATTATATGCATCCAGCAATCAGCTTACAGAGGCCCTGCGTTCCGGGTGGAGCCAGAAGGCTGCCGGTCTTGTGGAACAGGTAAAACAGGACTATGAGCAGACAGTTGCAGCGATCCGTGAGCTGCAGAAGGAAACAGGGGCCTGAGAGATCTGAAGGCTGAGGAGAACATGGATATGAAGAATAAAACAACCCGTTTTCTGTCTGTCAGCATTGTGGTGATCATTGCTCTGTGTGTATCTGTGTTTTCGTTTCTGGCATACTATATGAATCGGAAAAGTATGGAGACCATCAGTGAAGTAGGAACTATCTACATGACGGGAATGAACGAGAGGATATCCATACATTTTCAGACTGCCATTGAGACGAGGCTTGCCCAGGTGGAGGCTCTCGCAAAGCTGTATCCCCAGGATACGGATATGGAGGCGGAAAAAGAATCTCTGGCCTACAATGCAAAGGCCCGGGAACTGGATTATCTGGCATTGTGTTCCGAATCCGGGGAGTTTCAGATGCTCTATGGTGACAGAATAGAGATCATAGATCCCCAACCGTTTGTGGAATCTCTGAAGCAGGGAGTGAAAAAGGTGGCAGTGGGGACAGACTCCGCCGGCAACCGGCTGGTTCTCATGGCGATTCCTGCATCTTATGTCATGTCTGACGGCCGCCCCTGTGCCGCACTGGTTGCAGGGATTCCCGCAGATTATATCAGGGATATCCTGGCGCTGGATGAGAATAATACGCTGGTATATTCCCATATTATCCGTATGGACGGCAGTTTTGTCATCCGCAGCGCCGATGCTTACAGAGAAAGTTATTTTGACAGGATCAGGGGGACTTTCGGAGAAGCCGAAAAGGAAAAGGCAGAATGGTATGTCAGCCAACTGGCGCAGGCCATGTCCAGGGATGAAGAGTATTCCTGCATCATGCAGATCGGAAGCGAGACCCGTCATCTTTACTGTGAAAAACTTCCGTATTCGGAATGGTATCTGGTGACGATCATGCCTTATGACACGCTCAATGCTACGGTGGGGAATTTAAACCGACAGTGGGGTTATATGGTCCTGGGAAGCTGCAGTCTGGTTCTCGGGTCTCTGTTGATCGTATTTGTCAAGTATTTCAAGCTTTTGAGAGAACAGATGGAGGAACTGGATAAGGCAAGGGAGGAGGCCATAGAGGCCAGCCGGGCCAAAAGCGAATTCCTCTCCAATATGAGCCATGATATCAGAACGCCTATGAACGCTATCGTGGGCATGACGGCTATAGCTACCGCCAATATCGGAAACATCCAGCAGGTGCAGAACTGCCTGAAGAAGATAACCATGTCCAGCAAACATCTTCTGGGGCTCATCAATGATGTGCTTGATATGTCCAAGATCGAAAGCGGCAAAATGACTCTCAACATGGATCAGGCTTCCCTCAGAGAGGTTATGGACAGCATCGTAAACATTGTGCAACCCCAGGTGAAGGCGAAAAACCAACAGTTTGAAGTGCTTATCCGGGACATTATAGCGGAGAATGTATGCTGTGACAGCGTGCGTCTGAATCAGGTGCTGTTAAACCTTCTGTCCAATGCGGTGAAGTTTACGCCTGACGGAGGTTCCATCAGAGTCACCATGTACCAGGAGCCTTCTCCCCGGGGCGAAGGATTCGTCCGGAACCATATCCTGGTGGAAGATACGGGCATCGGCATGTCCCAGGAGTTTAAAGAAAAGATTTTTGATTCCTTCTCCAGGGAAGACAGTACCCGGGTTCGCAAGACAGAGGGCACGGGCCTGGGGATGGCTATTACCAAATATATTGTGGATACCATGGAAGGGACTATCCAGGTTGACAGTGAACAGGGGAAAGGAACCTGTTTTCATCTGATCCTGGATCTGGAGGAGGCACTGGTTCAGGAAGAAGATATGATTCTGCCCAGATGGGATATGCTGGTAGTAGACGACGATCATCTCCTG
>CAJUJV010000014.1:0-1897 GCA_910586845.1 uncultured Hungatella sp. | reverse complement strand
ATTGGCGTGGATGCAGACTGGGTTCTGGACGGGGAGAGCGCTCTGGAGATGGTGGAGAAGCGCCGACGGGAGAAGAGGGAGTACCAGATTATTCTGGTGGACTGGAAACTGCCGGGGATCGACGGCATCGAGACTGCAAGGCGGATCAACCGCAGCCTGAGCGGAGAGGACATCCCTATTATCCTGATCTCTGCCTATGACTGGAACGAGATTGAGGCCGAGGCAAGAGATGCAGGCATCAGCGGATTCATCTCCAAGCCGCTGTTCAAATCTACTCTGTTTTACGGCCTGAGACCTTATATGGGATCTGCGGACTGCAAAAAGGAAGAGCAAAAAGCTTCCGAGGATAACAGAGATCTGCAGGGACGTCATATCCTTCTTGCAGAGGACAATGAGCTGAACTGGGAGATTGCCTATGAACTCCTGTCAGAACTGGGGCTGGATCTGGAATGGGCGGAAAACGGAAAGATCTGTACGGATAAGTTTATTCGGTCCGAACCGGGATACTATGACGCCGTTCTTATGGATATCCGTATGCCTGTGATGACAGGGTACGAGGCGGCCAGAGCCATCAGAGCCACTGACAGGAAGGATTCGGACATCCCCATCATCGCCATGACGGCAGATGCCTTTGCAGAGGATATCAAAAAGTGTCTGGACTGCGGAATGAACGCTCATGTGGCCAAGCCCATCGATGTGCGGGAAGTATCCAGGCTTCTGAAAAAGTATATGAAATGAAAAATACCCTCCGCGGGCAAAGACGTATGTCCTCTTGCCTACGGAGGGTGCTTGCCTTTTACGAGAATCTGAGGATATAATTCACATAATCTGCGAGGCAGCCGCCGCTAATCGTCTGTGGAGTGACAGAGGCATCGATGAATTAAAATCAGAAAAAACATCTGCCGTATGACAGATGTTTTTTAGTAGCGGAAGGGAGATTTGAACTCTCGACACTACGGGTATGAAGCAGATACGCCAGAACTATGAAAGCGCAAAGCCTGAAATTGCAAGCAGAAGTAATGAAAACTAAAGCAAAAGTATCAGCATTTTGAAGCAGAATTTTCTAAATTAAAGCAGAACTTCCTGAAACTAAATTTCTATAAAGTCGAATTTTGACAAAGTTTTTCTTTCCAATTTCTACAAAATCCGCTATAATAAGAGGGTCAGGAGCAGACAAGTGAGCACTCCCTATTTGGAAGCTGCACACCTCTGGGACAAGCTTAACATGCTTAGGCTTGTGCCGCAGGTGTGTAAACACCAGAGAAAGGAGGATGTGGTTATGATCTTTCTCGAAATCCTTAGCCGTATCGTGAGTATCTTGGTAGGCGTAGTATCATTAGCCAAAGAGTGTAAATCTTACATACAGCGCAGTAAGGGACGGACAGTAAATGACCCATCAGTTAGCTTGCCGGCGTCTGATGGGTCGAGAGACGATTGCGAAAGCAACCGTTGATCGTCCAAGGGATGGCAGCAACACCGCCACCTTTTTTACATGTTCATCATAGCATGGTAAAAATCTAAAGTCAAGAAAAAGTTAAACTGCCTTTTCCGTGTTTTCCAATATGGTTCCTAACTGCTCAATATAAGGTGTCAATCTTTTTATATATTTCTTATTTACCCTGTAATGCCGTTCAAAGAGATGTATATAGAACCGACACAATTCAATCAGAACTAAGAGAATACCCAAATTAAACCAAAAATCCACGCAAAATGCATAAAAAAGAGCACCCATTTTCCAATGAATGCTCTCTCAGTAGCGGAAGGGAGATTTGAACTCTCGACACTACGGGTATGAACCGTATGCTCTAGCCAACTGAGCTATTCCGCCATATGTGATTGTGGTATGGGGCCTATAGGGCTCGAACCTATGACCCTCTGCTTGTAAGGCAGATGCTCT
>CAJUJV010000013.1:58831-63327 GCA_910586845.1 uncultured Hungatella sp. | reverse complement strand
ACAAAAAATCAGGGTTGCATGGGTTTGGGGCTTATAATATAATAGGAGTTGGAGAGTCGCCATACAGGAGGCGATATGACAAATGATGAGAAGATCTTACAGTTTCAACCGGTTACTATCCGGGATGACATGATGTTCGGCACTGTGATGGCTGATCCGGAATACTGCAGGCCGTTTTTGGAAACTATTCTTGGGGTCCGGATCAGAAAGATTGTATATCCGGAGAGGGAGAAGACGATCGGCCTTTCTCTCATCGCAAAATCAATCCGTCTGGACGTATACCTTGAAGATGATGAGCATACGGTCTATGATGTGGAGATGCAGACGGGAAAGAACCGGAACCTTCCGAAGAGATCCCGATATTATTCCGGAATGATCGACTTAAATCTCCTTATAAAAGGAGAGGATTACAGTAGGTTAAAAAAGAGTCTGGTAATTTTTATCTGTACTTTTGATCCCTTTGGTTACGACGAGTATATTTACCGCTGCGGAGCTTGCTATCAGCTGAGTGACGGTTCCTATCGGTCGTTGGGGGATGATGCCTGGAAGATTTTTGTAAACACAAAAGGGCATAAAGGGAATGTAAGCGGTGATTTTAAAAACCTGATGCACTACATTTTAAATGGGGAGGCAGAGGACAGCTTTACCCGGATTCTGGAAGAAAAGGTTTCGCTCATAAACAGCGATGATGAATGGAAGGTGGGTTATATGACATGGGCAATGAAACTTGCCGATGAAAGAAGAGAGGCTCGCGAGGAAGGCCGCAGAGAAGGCCACGAAGAAGGTCTCAGAGAGGGCCAGGAAGAGGGCCGTCTTGAGATGGCGAGAAAAATGACGCTTAATATGCTGAGAGACAGGGAACCTATCGATAAGATCGCAAAGTTCCTGGAACTTCCAACCGACACGGTTCAGTCCTGGGCAAAGGAAGCCGGGCTGCTGACATGAAGGACAGATTGGTTCCGGTAACATTGGGAAGGCTCTTTTGAGCCTTCTTTTATTTGGCGCCGATGAAACAGTCATAGAACTTGACTTTAGAGGCAGTTTGTGACACAATAGACACTTAGAAAGAAGGTAGAAGAATATGACAAAAATTGATATTATTTCCGGCTTTTTAGGAGCAGGCAAGACAACATTTATCAAGAAGCTTCTGGAGGAGGCCATCTCCGGCGAGCAGGTGGTCCTCATTGAAAACGCGTTCGGCCAGATCGGTAGTGACGGCGGATTTTTAAAAGATGCCGGTATCGAGATCCGGGAGATGAACTCGGGCTGCATCTGCTGTTCTCTGGTGGGAGACTTCGGAAGGTCCCTGGAGGAAGTGCTGACCAGATATAAACCGGACCGGGTGATCATCGAGCCTTCCGGTGTGGGAAAGCTGTCTGATGTTATGAAGGCAGTCAGAGATGTGGCCGCCACGGTGGATGTGACGCTCAACAGCGCCGTGACCATGGTGGATGCCTCCAAATGCAAGATGTATATGA
Organism: uncultured Hungatella sp.; assembly: GCA_910586845.1. Classification (GTDB taxonomy): domain Bacteria; phylum Bacillota; class Clostridia; order Lachnospirales; family Lachnospiraceae; genus UBA3402. Next base: position 61,849 of record CAJUJV010000013.1, on the reverse strand, counting down.
AGAATTTCGGCGAGTTCTTCAACAATCAGATCGAGCATGCAGGTACCATCGTGCTGAGCCGCACCGATGTGACCGACGAAGCGAAAGTACAAAAGGATGTGGAGATGATCAGAGAGCATAATCAGACAGCGGCCATCATCACCACTCCCTGCAGCCAGCTGACAGGAGCTCAGCTGCTGGAGATCATCGAGAAGCCGGATACCATGGCCGAGGATCTGATGAGAGAGGTGCAGGAGCACCACGGTCATCATCATGACCACGATCATGAGCATCATCACGATCATCATGAGGGAGAGGGCTGCGGCTGCGAGGGCCACGATCATGATCATGAGCACCATCACGATCATCATCATGAGGGAGAGAGCTGCGGCTGTGAGGGCCACGATCATGACCATGAGCATAACCACGAACACCATCATGATCACGACCATCATCACGACCACGGAGAGGAATGCGGCTGCGGCTGTCATGATCATGACCACCATCATGCAGACGAGATATTCTCCAGCTGGGGCATGGAGAATGTAAAAGGATGTGACAGGAAGACTCTGGAGGCTATTTTGGATGAACTGGCCAACGGCAACGCCTACGGTGACATCCTGAGAGCCAAAGGTATGATCCCGGGAGAGGATCCTCAGGAGTGGTATTATTTTGATCTTGTGCCTGACGAGTTTGAGATCCGTACAGGGAAACCGGATTATACAGGCAAGGTCTGTGTCATCGGGGCCCGCCTGAGAGAAGACGAGCTGAACAAAGCCTTTGGAAGATAGCGGGAAACAGCAAAATAATTGGGAGTTGACAACAGATTATGGGACCATCAATAGAAGATGATGTGATGCCGTTGTTTCTGATCAACGGCTTTCTGGAGGCAGGAAAGACTCAGTTCCTCCAGTTTACCATGGAACAGGAGTATTTCCAGACAGACGGGAAAACTCTGCTGATCGTCTGTGAGGAAGGGGACACGGAATATGACGAGGATCTTCTGAAAGCAACCAGGACCTCGGTCGTCTATGTGGACAGTCTGGAGGACTTAACGCCGGAGCGTCTGGAAGAGCTGGAGCTTCTCCACAATCCGGAACGGGTGCTGATGGAGTGGAACGGTATGTGGAATCAGGACGATCTGCGCCTGCCCCGGGATTGGACCATATATCAGCAGGTGACCATCATAGACGGCTCCACCATGGATGTGTATATGAAAAATATGAAACCTCTTCTGGGAGCCATGGTCCGCAATTCGGAACTGGTCATCTGCAACCGCTGCGACGGGCTTCAGGATCTGGAGAGCTACCGCAGGACCCTTCTGGCTATGAACAACAACGCGGAGATCGTGTTTGAAGACGAAGAGGGCGAGATCTCGGAAGTATCGGAGGCAGATCTTCCCTATGATATGAGCGCTTCCGTTATCGAGATTCCCCCGGAGGCTTATGGGATCTGGTATATCGACTGTATGGACAAACCGGACCGATACAGAGGGAAAGTAGTGGAGTTTACAGCCATGGTGCTGAAATCTCCGGAATTTCCCAAAAACTATTTCGTCCCCGGCCGTATGGCCATGACCTGCTGTGAGGCGGACATGACTTTTCTGGGCTATATCTGCAAAGCCCGGGAAGCCAGAAATCTGGAGACAAAACAGTGGGTCCGCGTCCGTGCCAGAATCGAGTATGAAGAGTGGCAGGATTACGGAGGCGTAGGGCCGGTGCTCTATGCAGAATCGGTGGAGCCGGCCAAAGGCATCCGGGATATTGTGCAGTTTTAAAAGGCGGTCAATACAAAAAGAAACCAGGACAACGTGCCATATCGGCAGCGGTCCTGGTTTTTCTGATATCATATGGTTTTTGCAGATCAGCCGGGAATACAGATCTTTTCAGGAGTAAACCTTGCTTTACTTCTACTCCCACAGTACCGGCGTCGGCCTGTTGGATGAAAATACATCCTCTGCCCGGAACAGATCATCCAGCTTTCGGCTGCCCGTATCTCCACCGGCTTCTATGTCCTTCCACATTCGGAAACCGTCCAGATTGCGGCGGCCCTGTCTCAGGAAATCATTTCCTACCTGAACCCAGTACTGACTGGAATCCACATTGCAGAAATAGGAAAATCCCAGGTTCTTCAGATAGCGGAAACGTTCATTATCATTCTGGTAAGGATGCCAGTCGCCGATATCCGCTCCGAAGGGGAACAGGATGATATCCGTGGGACCGATGAGGGATCTTACCTGGCTGTCCCATTTATCACAGTCAGCCTTGAAGTTGTCCCAGCTGACTTTCCCAAGATCCCGGTGGCCCCAGCTGTGGGAGGCCAGCTCCCAGCCGTTGTCCCGAAGGCACTGGGCTACGGCAGATGCTGTCTCCTTGTCCTGCTCATAGGTAGGAGAATCGCTGTAGGAGGGGGCGGTGCGGTATCCCAAAATCCCCTGGTAACCTGTAAATGCGATCACAGCCCGGGCTCCTCTGTAGGAGAAGTCAGGATGCTCCTGAATATATTCTTCCAGGATAGGAACCAGATCAAAGGCTCCTCTCTGAGTAGTTCCGTCGTCCATGACCATCTCGCAGGTAGGTTTTCCGTCGTCTCCGACGACCATCCGTGTGGCGAATCCGTCGCCGGTCATGTATTCATAATAACACACATCATCCTGTGACATGACAAAAGGCTTTTTCCCTTCGGGGAGAAGGATCTCTTTTCTGGTCATCTTTGTTCCGCCATCCCCCGTGACCAGTTCCGCCATATCGTGGAGACGGACCAGAACGTAACCTCGTTCGTACATGGAGTCCAGAATTTTTATAAATTCGTCTTTGGTGGTCATAACCTGATTATAACCTTTTTCGTCTTCGTCTCCGTCAAACGCCTTGGACTCGTCTATGACCAGGGTGTGGAAAAACACATGGGTGATCTGAGAGATCTCGCAGGGCCGGAGGGTAGTCTTGATCTGTTCATACTCCGCGACAGCATCGGACAGGCGCTGATCACTTCCATAGTATTCAGAAGTCTGAAGAAGCTCTATGGCCCGGTCATAATCAT
>CAJUJV010000013.1:56644-58802 GCA_910586845.1 uncultured Hungatella sp. | reverse complement strand
CCAGTCCGGCTTCCCGAAGAAGAGAATCCACAGAGGCATTGGCAGTGGTTTCCGGCTCCGTGGAGATCTCCAGCTCCGTGGAGGGCTCTGTATCTCCCGGCTCCGTACCCTCTGTACTGCTCTGAGGAAGGCCGGGAGGGGCATCTTTTCCTGCGAAATGCCGCCCTAAAAGCCAGCAGAAGACGGTGAGAAGGATCAGCAGCAGTATGATGATCAAAATTAACGGGAGCTGGTGGAGAAAATGTTGTCTCCTTTTTTTAGACGCACGCTGACGGTAACCGTTGCGATGTATTTTCTGATTCATAGTACACCTCTGAAAATTTATAATAAGAAAACAAAAGGGCCCGGGGCCCGTTTCGTAAGATATGTAAGCGTAATATAGTATAAGTCGAACCGATTTACAGTATAGCACATGGGGTCGAATTATGTAAATGGGAAAGTGACGGAAAAGTAAAATATAATAAAAAGATAACAGAATCATAAAAGATTATAAAATTCTGTAACAAATGGCAAACAATCTGTAATCGCAGGAGAGAAAAATCTCCGGAACAGGTTACAAAAGACAGAATGTTCCATAAAAAAAGCCATACATTAGTAAGAGACCATGTGTTGGAGGATCAAATGAGACTGAAGAGACTGAAAAAACAGGTTTGTACATGGATCATGACGGCTGTGCTGGGGATCTGCACGGTGTCCCCTCCGGTCTTCATGCAATCCCTGACGGTTTTGGCGGAAGAGCCGGTTCTGTTCACAGAGGAAGATGCGGCGGTTTCGGCCTCTTCCCAGAGGGTGCAGGCGGCCGGGGGCGACAGTGAGATCCTGAAAGCAGGCCAAGGGGCCGGAACGGATCAGGAGGCAGACGGGCGGGAGGTTACGGGAGAAGCTGCGGCAGGACCGGAGATAGCGGCTCCGTCAGCCGTCCTCATGGAAGCCTCCACCGGTCAGGTGATCTATGAGAAAAATCCAGACGAGCAGCGAAGCCCGGCCAGCATCACCAAGATCATGACGCTGATCCTGATCTTTGATGCCCTGGAAAGCGGCAGGATCACCATGACAGACCAGGTTACGACCAGCGCCTACGCAAAATCCATGGGGGGATCCCAGGTTTTTCTGGAAGAGGGAGAAGTACAGACTGTGGAGACACTGATCAAATGTATCGTCATTGCCTCGGGGAACGATGCCAGCGTAGCCATGGCAGAATACATAGCCGGAGACGAAAAGACGTTTGTGGATATGATGAATCAGCGGGCTCAGAGCCTGGGCATGACCAACACTCATTTCGAAGACTGCTGCGGCCTGACAGAATCCGGGACTCATGTGACTACGGCCCGGGACATCGCCATCATGTCCAGAGAGCTGATCAATCACTATCCTCAGATCCATAATTATTCTACGATCTGGATGGACACCATCACCCATGTGACGAAACAGGGGACCAAGGAATTCGGGCTGTCCAATACCAACAAACTGCTGAAAATGGCCACAAATTTTCAGGTGACGGGTCTGAAGACAGGCTCCACATCCATCGCCAAATACTGCCTTTCAGCTACGGCGGAAAAGGATGGGGTACGGTTGATCGCGGCCATTATGGCGGCTCCCGACTATAAGGCCCGGTTCGGGGATGCGGCCGCTTTGCTCAATTACGGTTACGCCAACTGCAGACTGTATGAGGATAAGGACCCGCTGCCCCTTCCCGGGCTGGCTGTGGAAAACGGGGTGGAAGACCTTGTGGAATTAAGATATCAGGGAACCTTTTCCTGTCTGGGGCTTCACGGAGAAGATTTTGGAGCAGTCGAAAAAAATCTGGTTCTGGCAGAAGCCCTGGAGGCACCGGTGGCAGAAGGACAGCCTGCGGGAGTCCTGGAATACCGTCTGGCAGGGGAAAAGCTGGGAGAACTTCCCGTAGTCACTGCCGGTACTGTGGAGAAGGCGGGATTTACAGACTATATAAAGAAGATTTTGAGCCGTTTCTTCTGGGGAGAGCGGGAAAGGGAAGAAAAACAGGAAGAAAAAGCCGAAGCAAAAAGCACATGACAAGCGGGAGGGAAACGTGTATAATTGTCTAAAGAAAAGATATCGTTCCCGGCTGACAGAAGGCGTGGGTCTTTCCGGAGGCCGGGAATCCAGGAGGAACTATGGAACTTTTATCGATCATCGT
>CAJUJV010000013.1:53548-56634 GCA_910586845.1 uncultured Hungatella sp. | reverse complement strand
GTCCCCTGCTACAATGAGCAGGAGACTCTGGGAGATTACTATAAAGAGATCAATACCGTAAGGGACAGGCTTCTGGCCATGGAGTGCGGTCTGGAAGTGATCTTCATAGATGACGGATCCAGAGACGGGACCCTGGAAGGCATGAAAAGCCTTGCCGGACAAAATCCCTGGATCAAATATCTGTCATTTACCAGGAATTTCGGAAAGGAGGCAGCCATCTACGCGGGGCTGACCCATGCAAAGGGAGATTTCGTGGGGCTGATGGATGTGGATCTGCAGGATCCCCCGTCGCTGATACCGGGGATGGTGGAGACTCTGCGGGAGAAGGAATACGACTGTGTGGCCACCAGAAGAGTAGACAGAAAAGGGGAGCCGGTGATCCGCTCCTTTTTCGCAAGAGCTTTTTATAAGGTTATGAGACATATTTCCGATGTGGAGATCGTGGATGGAGCCAGAGATTTCAGGATCATGACCAGAAGATATGTGGACAGTCTCTTACAGCTGAAAGAATATAATCGTTTTTCCAAGGGGCTGTTCGGATGGGTAGGTTACAGGACCAGGTGGCTGGAATATGAGAATATAGAAAGGACCAAGGGAGAGACCAAATGGTCATTTTTCAAACTTCTCATGTACAGCATTGACGGGATCGTGGCCTTCTCCACTGCCCCCGTCCGGTTCGCCGCCTGGCTTGGCCTGATGTTCTGTGCCATAGCCTTTGTCTTTATCCTGGTGATTATTGCCAGAACTCTGGCCTTCGGCGACCCGGTGGCAGGCTGGCCATCCCTGGTGTGCATTATCCTGCTGCTTTCCGGGATCCAGCTGTTCTGCCTGGGGCTTCTGGGGGAATATCTGTCCAAGACCTACCTGGAAGTGAAGAAGCGGCCGGTGTACCTGTGTAAGGAGAGTAATCTGGAGGAGTAGAAAATATTATTATTTCCATGAAAAGAGTCGGGATTATATTCATCAGAAATACGTAAGCTGTCCCAAATAAAAATCAGCCATTCCAGAGATATCTGTGAATGGCTGATTTTTCACGTTTAATATGAAACAACAGGGAAAAGCTTCAGGCTAAACAGAACCAAAAGTGAATTTTTTGGCAATTTTTTTCTGTAGAACAAATTAGACAGAGAAAGTAATTAAGTTCCTTGATTTTCTGACGATAATATATTAGAATAGATATGATTTATACAATGTTTATAACGGATGAATGACACAGTTATGGCGATCAATGGGGTGAATACCAAAGAAGATTGACGGACTGGGTAAGATTACAAGCGAAAAATCACCATCCAAATAATGGGGCAGGATCAGGAAGAAAGAAATATATTGCTAAAAAGCAGAGGATGACAGAACAGTTTCACAGTTACATCAATATGGAACTGAACAGATTTTTACACAATGCGCTTAATCGTATAAAGTATATATATTATATTTAATATAAAGGGCATGAAAAAGAAACAAGCCAGTTATGATCATGAATCTCAGTCTGCATGAAAAGGAGAATGAAAATGCAGCAATATAATATGTCTTCAGAAGAATTAAGGCAAATACAACAAATTCAGTTAGACATGCTGATACAGGTGGATCAGATTTGCCGCAGACATAATATTCTCTTAAAAATTTTGGTATACGATCCGAAAGCGTAATAGATGGTATCGGAGCAAATGCGAAGTTAGATGAATTCAGAGCAATTATGGGAATCTGTAATCTGAAGTATATTAATTCTGAAATAAAAAAGAGACAGGCGGTCCATGAGAAATATATGGAATTGTTAGATGGAATAGAAGGATTGGTACTACCGCAGATTCAGAAAGATGTAACATCTAATTATGCATATTTTCCGGTATTATTTAACAGTGATGTACTGAGATGTGACAGAAATGTTATTTACGACAGACTTAAGGAAAAGGGAATTTATGCAAGAAAATATTTCTACCCTTTGATAAGCGATGCGGATTGCTACAAGAACATCTATTCTTCCAAAGAGACACCAGTTGCAAAAAAAGTGTCAGATACCATACTTACACTGCCTATCTATGCTGATCTTGCGATGGAGGATGTTGTAAGGATATGTAAGGAATTAAGAGAGATACTGGGGGTATATAATTAAGGAGGTAACAATGTGAAAAATCTTGTAGTCATACATATGGAAAGCGTAAGCAGCCTGATTTTCCATATGAATTCTCAGTTTTTTCCTTATACAAGAAAATTCCAAAAGAGGTGTCTGAATTACAATCATTATTATGCAACAGCGACCTCAACAGCTATGGTGTTGAATGATATTACTTATGGAGACCTTTACAGAATAGAAAATACCAAACTGTTTGGAAATTTTATTGTGACTCATAAGAAAACAGAATCTTTTATTGATGTACTGCAAAAAGAAGGTTATGATACACTGGGAGTTCATTATCCGGCCGCTTTGGGAAACGAAATTAATCCAGGCCATATGTATGCACAGAATAATGATCTTGTAAATTACAGCAATTATGAAAAAGCTCTTTCAGATGTGGAAAAGATCATAGACAGTGCTGTGGAAAAAAGAGGACATTTTTCAATATATTTTTGTAATGAAGTAAGTCATTTATGCTATACTGACGATAAAAAGTTCCATATAAAATGTCCTACACAGCGTTGGGGATACGGATACCGTACAATTGATCAGACCGTTAAGGATCTTATAGAATGCCTGAAAAAAAAGGATCTGTTAAAAGATACAGTAATAATCCTGTATGGAGATCATGGGGATGATTTTTACTGTCATGACTATAATGGAGGATATACACATTCCATTGAGCCCTATGCCAATATTATTCATACACCTTTTATGATATATGACGAGAGAATCGGAAACGGTGAAATAAACGATATTATATGTTCTCTGGATGTGAAACAACTTGTATATAATCTGCTTGGAATCAATATTCAGGAAAATAAATTCATATTTGATCAGTATCATTCTCGAAGAGAGTATGTTTTTTCCAGAAATCTTTTTGCAGGTCAGACACCAGAGAAGATTAATGGATATATTTCAAATGTGAGGAAATCTTTTGGTATAACAACACCCGAATACAGCCTGATCTTAA
>CAJUJV010000013.1:26798-53538 GCA_910586845.1 uncultured Hungatella sp. | reverse complement strand
CTGTATTTGAACAGAATTGATCCGATTTGCAATAACAGTGTATTGGATTATTTTATTTTATATGGAAACAAATTGAATCATATATGTGATATTGATTTTTTGTATGCACATTATAAGTCGTTTATGGGACATGGGACAGTAGGAGAAATACAAAGGAATTTCAAAAAGCTGCAGAAATGGATGAAAGATGAATTATCTGTGCTTGAAAGGGAGACAAAAATAAAAAATGTTATTGCCCCTAAAAGTATTAAAAAGATTTATTATAGAAAAAATATGTTTCGCTCTTTTATGAAAATAAAATGTCTGTATTATAAAAAGAAAATAGCAGTGGTTACTACAGTATTTTCCAAAAAGGGCAGGAAAGGAAGATAAAATGAAAATAAAGAAAATCGGTATTTTTTTGTTGGGGATAATATTAGGCTGGGGAGTGGCCTCCATTTCTACGATAAAAACAATCTCGCATGCTAAGAAAGATGCAAAAAAATATTTAACATTATTCAGAACGATGAGCCAATATGTAGTTACAAAACAATTGAATAAAAATTTAGAAGATTTCTTTATAGAAAGGGGAATAAAAACAATAGCAATATATGGAATGAGCCATATTGGGCAAAGAGTTATTGATGATTTGGAAAATAGCAGCGTAAGAGTTTTATACGGTATTGATAAAAGAGCGAATAAGCTTACTTATGATATGGATATTTATAATCCACAGGATGAGTTTCCAGATGTAGATGCCATTGTGGTGACAGCATATGATTTTGATGAAATTGCTGAGTTGTTGAATGGAAAAGTTAATTGTCAAATCCTGGCCTTTGACGAGATTATTTTTAATTTGTAAATCATGATAAATATCTCTTATGTAAATAAAGGAGACAGTTTTTTATGATAGACGTGAGATTACCATATAGACTTTACCCGACTCTTGTTCAGAATTATAATGCTGGGGAAAAAGCATATTGCTTTTGAATTAGTGCCTCAAAAGATGATATGATTTAAAGCGATGTAAATATTGCTTTACAATTATATCATTTTTGAGGCATTTGAGTATTGAAAACTCATTTTATAAATTGCTAAAGGAGACTTATAATGGATAACTATGAAATGATCATAAAAATCCGGGCATTTGAAAATACAATTCTTAAGCTTTTCGGACAGAACAAATTGTCTGGAACAACACATACATATATAGGAGAAGAGGCTACTGCTGTTGCTATTATGCAATTTATAACAAAAGATGATACGATTTTCAGCAATCACAGATGTCATGGACATTACCTTGCTTATGGTGGACCTGTAAAACTTTTGCTGGCTGAGATTATGTCAAAAGAAGAAGGATTATGTCATGGCAAAGGGGGAAGTCAGCATATCAGATATAAAAATTTATATACAAATGGAATCCAGGGGGGGAATTGTTCCTAATGCTTTAGGGGTAGCCTTTGCCAAAAAATTGAGTGGTAAACATGATAATACAGTTGTGTTTTTGGGAGATGGAACACTTGGACAAGGTGTGGTATACGAAACCATGAACATTGCTTCTGTATATCATATTCCATTAATCTTTGTAATAGAGGACAATGCCTATGTAATGAGTACGAAAAGGACTGAAGCAATCAGTGGAGATATTTCAAAAAGAGTTTCGGGATTTGATATTAAGACTTATGAAATAGAAAGTACAGACGTTGATGAACTGACTTCTTTTTTTAGGGAAATTTTCACTTATGTGAATGAGGTCAGACTGCCTGTTTGTGCTGTTGTACATAATTATAGATTGGGAGCCCACAGTAAAGGAGATGATACTCGAAATCCGGACGAGATCTCCAGATACAGAGTAAATGACCCCGTAAATATAGTAAAGAAAAAGATTGGAGAAGAAAAAGTCAATGCAATATACAAAAAATATGTAAATGAAATATCCGGTCTGGCAAACGAACTGGAAGAAAAAAAGTGGTCAGAATAAGTGAAACAGAGCCTTTCCATGAGGAAGAAAAAATCAGTTTTTTATATGAAGGTGATGAACGGTGTATCGAACGTATACAAAAAGCTTTTCATGAAAATATAGAGAATAATCGTGATATTATTTTTTATGGAGAAGATGTAAAGGATCCATATGGCGGTGCATTTAAGGCGACAAAGGGGTTGAGCAATATTGCACCAGACCAAATATTTAATATGCCTATTAGTGAGGCGTGCATGGTTGGAATGGCCGTAGGGATGGCAATGGCAGGGAAAATCCCGGTTGTGGAAATGATGTTTGGCGATTTTGTTACTCTTGGATTTGATCAGCTTCTGAATCATGCTGTAAAATATGGCTGGGTCTATGATAATCTGAGCGTTCCAATGATTGTCAGAACTCCGATGGGAGGAAAAAGGGGGTATGGACCTACCCATAGTCAGTCCCTTGAAAAATATTTAATTGGGATACCGCTTCTTAAAGTGATTGCATTATCCATGCTGCATGATCCGGCAGTATTGTACCGAAAACTGTTTTCGTCTATTACTTCTCCTACAGTTGTTATTGAAAATAAAAAACTTTATGCAGAGAGAATCGTAAAAGTCATGGGTTCTAAATTGGGTATTTTTACAGTGAAAGAGGTAAACAATTATGGTTATTCCACAATAAGGCTTACTATAGATCCGGACTCGCTTCCGGATTTTACAGCTATTACTTATGGAGGCATGGTGAAAGATGTTATAGAAGCCTCAGAGCAGCTTATGATAGAAGATGAAGTTCAATTAGATATTATCGTATTATCTCAGCTTGCCCCTGTTCCCGTGAATGATTTGAAAGAATTACTGAAGAAAACATCAAAGATTGTAACAGTAGAGGAGGGAACGAAAACTTCAGGAATTCGAGCTGAATTGATAGCTGCATGTATCGAAAATGAAATCGGATCAGGGTTTATTCGTATAGCCGCGCTTGATTGTCCAATTCCAAATGGAATTGCACTGGAATGTCAGATGTTGCCGAATAAAGATACAATTGTAGAAAAAATAAGGAGCGTATATTATGGAAAATAAAGTATTAATGCCAAGAGTAGGAGTAAATGATGATTATGCCAGAATTGCACAGTGGCTTATTAAGAATGGAGAAAAAGTCGGTGTTGGACAGAAAATTGCGATAATAGAAACAACAAAAGAAACAACGGAACTGGAAGCAGATTATGAAGGATATATAGTGCTGAAAGTCGCTGAAGGAAATGATGCAGAAGTTGGAAAAATAATAGCGTTAATCTGTGATAATCCTGTGTTGGAAGAGAAAGAGGAAAAAGCTTCTTTGGATAATTATAAAATCACAACCAGGGCAAAAGAATTAGTAAGAAAATATAATATAGATATTAGTAAATTACCTTCAGATATCCTGATTAAAGAGAAAGATATAATGAGAATGATAAGTCAGCCATATCAGATAGCAGAGATTAAGAGTAATAAGGTGCTTATATATGGCGGTGGCAGAATGTCAAAAGTAATTATTGATATTCTAAAACATATGCCTGGATATTCGATTAAGGGTATCATTGATACAAATTATCCCGATAAAAAAGAAGTAATGGGAGTTCCTGTAATCGGAAACGACGATCTGCTTGAAACAGTTTATGCGGAGGGTTACCATAAAATATTTAATTCTATCGGATTTAATGGGAATAAGCACTGGAGAAAGCCGCCGTATGAAATGCTCAAAGCAAAAGGATTTGAGTTTATAAATGTAATACATCCAACGGCAATTGTAGATATCAGTGTCGAAATGGGAGAAGGAAATTATGTGGGAGCAGGTGCAAGTATCAGCGCGGATACCAAAATAGGAAGTAATTGTTTTATCAATGCCGCAAGCGTTATTGCTCATGACTGTATTATAAGTGATCACTGTCATATTGCATCAGGAAGCGTATTAGCAGGCGGGGTAATCGTGGGCGAAAATAGTCTGATTGGACAAAACTGTTCTGTTTATATGAATGTAAAAATAGGAAAGAATGTAGTTATTCAAAATGGATGCCATATTTTTAAGGATATATCGGACAATGAAGTTGTTCTTTTAGGGTAAAGAAATAATTGAAGTGTTCTGGCAACGCATATTATAGTTCCAAGTATGCGGTATTGCATCATGGAACATTATTGGTAGATGTTGATTTGAAAAGAATGCAGAGATTGCTTTCAACATCAGGAAGTAAAATCAGCCGAAAAGGAATTAAGTCTATTCGAAGCAGGGTTATAAATTTAAAAGAACTTAACGAAAATATAACTATAGAATTGTTAAAGACAGAAATTATTTCATCTTTTTGCAGAGAATTTCCTTCTGTTAGTGAAGTCAGAATCGGAATGACTGAGCGAGAGTTGTCGGATATAAAAGAGCTAAAGGATAAATATGAGTCGGAGGACTGGAATTATAAACAGATTAGAGAGTATGCTATAAAGGTGGAAGAGACTTTTGAATGTGGAAATATGGAATTGACATGCGAAATGAATGAAAGAAAGATAACTGATTTTTCAATTGTTTCCGATTCTCTGTATCCTGATTTAATTGAGTCTATTGCTGAATCTCTTCGAAAGGGGGATATATCAGTATTTGATGAGGAAAAGATGACTGACCATGATGAGGCTGAAGTAAAAGTTATAAAGAGCATAGAATTGTTATACAACAGAATTTTAAAAATGATCGACAACTGAAAAGGAATTATATTTATGGATAAATTTGATGCAATTATAATCGGCGGTGGACCGGCAGGTTACCATGCAGCTATGGAACTGTCAAAAAACGGGAAAGCAGTTGTAGTAGTAGAAGCATCCGATTTGGGTGGAACCTGTTTACATAGAGGATGCATACCTACAAAATCATTACTGTATTGTGCAAAACATATTGAGAGAAATTATGATGAAAAGCTGATTAATTCAAAGAAAAAATCGGATATTCAAAGATTGTATAAAGGACTGAAATATCAAATCCAACAATGTGGTGTTAAAATAATACAGGGGAGAGGAAAACTTACTTCTGACAGAGAAAAAAATAATTTGGTCTGCATTGAAGTTGATAAAGAGAAATATTATGCAGATTATGTTATTATAGCTACAGGAAGTGATTATAAAAATCTGGATATAAAAGGTGTTCAGGAAGCGATTGCTTTAAAAAGAGCAGTATATAGTGACGCTTTTCTGGAATTAGAAAAATATCCAGATAATATTACAATTATTGGTGCCGGTGTAGTTGGAATTGAATTTGCCAGTTTTTTGAATATGATAGGGAAAAAAGTCTGTATATTGGAATCACAGAAATACATTTTAAGTGGAATGCTGGATGATGATGTTAATGCTCTTTTTATCCAGGAACTGGTCAGGCGCGGAATAGAAATTATTACAGATATATATTGAGGAAGTAGATAATAGTTCTGTTATTTATAAAAAAAACAATGAGTATGAAGAATATACTTCTGATTTGATTGTTATTGCAAGTGGTAGAAAGGCTAACATTGAAGATATAGGTCTTGAATCGGCAGAAGTTGCAGTTGATGCCGGATATATTTGGGTGGATGAACATTGCTGCACAAGCGATAAAAAAATATACGCTTGCGGAGACGTTATTGGCAAAAGTATGTTAGCACACAGTGCTTATAGAGAAGCAGAAGTTGCCGTTGATAATATATGCGGGAAAGATCAGAAAATGGATTATTCAGCAATCCCGATTACTGTTTATTCGAACCCTGAAATAGCTACGGCGGGAAAAACTGAAAACGAACTTAGGAAAGATAAAATCAAATATTATGTAAAGAAAAAATCTATGCTTTACAGCAGCAGATATTCAATAGAACATTCAGAATTTCCAGGACTCTGTAAATTGATTTTTGATGATACAGGCGTGTTAGTTGGTGCACAAATGGTGGGAAATGGCAGTTCAGAAATTGTATTTACATTAGCAGATATGATTTTAACATCACAAACAGAACGGGATATTAGAAATGAAATTTTCCCTCATCCGTCAATTATAGAGATAATTAAAGAAACTGCATGTTCGGAACCTTGCTGATGGCACTTTCTACTGGAGAAATCTGTAAAGGGAACAAATTGAATGATTTTCCAAAAACGTAATTAAAATCATATAAAAGAAAATGTATATAAAGTTAAGAAAATGCGGACATTAGATAATAAAAAAGAATCACCCCAAAAGGAGCCCTCCCTCCCCATGAAACACATCGTCCGCCTGGCCTCATTAGAAATTTCCAGCATCAAAAACGTCAGAAACGGCAGGATCATTATGCCTCACGCCCGCAGAAAGCAGCCGTCCCGCAGAGGAGAGGAAATTTTAGGACTCTACGGTCAGAACGGCTCGGGAAAAACAGCGGTGGTCGACGTCATGTATTATCTGCAGAAGATCATGACAGGAGCCGGTCTGTCTGGTGATCGATGAGCTGGATGCAGGGGTCTTTGAGTATATGCTGGGGGAACTGCTGGACATTTTTGCGAAGAGCGCAAAGGGTCAGCTGATCTTCACGTCCCACAATCTGAGAGACGTATATCTCAGAGGCATTACCCTGGGCGGCCAGGCAGAGGTGATCTATGAGGAAAGAGACAGTATGAAGATCGCGCGGGCGTTCAGGAAGGCAGGAAGAGATGAGCAGGGTAGGTGAAAAGAAGGTTGTTCTCTTTATCGTGGAGGGCTCCAGCGAAGAGGCGGCCTTGGGATCTGTCATGAAGGAATATTTTTCCGGCCATGTGGAACATGTGCTCTATGGGGAGCTGAGAGATTTTTCGGATGAAGAGAAACAGATCCTGTCAGATGATTTCGCGGACAGATATGAGGGAAAACCGGAGGAATTTATTGAGTTTATCTCAGACAGGGCCATCGCGGCGGCAGGAACCTATCAGAAGACATGGGATTTCATAGAGAAGGGCATCCATTCTCTGAACCGCGGCTCTAATATGCATTTAATATTTGACTTTTAGAGTTTGTGTTTTCCGGGAAGATAAGCCAGCTTAACCGGCTGTCTCCGTCTGACCAGAGAACAGCCGGCTTTCTGCTGCTTATTTTTTCGCCTTCTCAGAAAACTCCGTAGTCACCAAATTCTCATATGGCACCCGGGCAGGCAGTTCCCCCGCCTCTTCCAGAATATTCTGCAGCAAATCAAAGCTGTCTTTTTCAAAAACCGTGTCTTCTTTCCAGGTATCCTGTTGTTTATATCTCTCAACGATCATGGTGATGTTTTCCAGAGGCGTCTCCTTAAACTGAGGCTGGATAGTCCTGGCGATCTCCTCGGCCGAGTGGGAGTTGACATAGTCGATGCCTTTCTGGATAGCATTGGTAAATTTCTGCACCGTCTCCGGGTGAGCTTCCAGATAGCTTTTTTTGGCGCTGTAGGCCGTATAGGGCACATAGCCGGAGTCTGTTCCCAGAGAAGCCACCACATAGCCGCTGCCCTCCAGCTCCAGGCCTGTGGCAAAGGGCTCGAATTCCACGGTATAATCGGCGTCGCTGCTGGTAAACGCGGCGGCCGTAAGGCCGAAATTGATGCTCTGGTCGATGGAGAGATCGGTTTTGGGATCCATGCCGTGTTTCTTTAAGATATACTCGAAGACCATCTGGGGCATCCCTCCGGCTCTTCCCCCAAGGACTTTCTTCCCTTTCAGGTCTTCCCACCGGAAATCCGATTCCGGTGTTCTTCCCACCAGAAAATTCCCGGCCCTCTGGGTCAGCTGGGCGAAGTTGACGGCATAGTCTTCGGCGCCCCCGGCGTAAGTGTAGATACTGGCCTCGGACCCCATAAAACCGATGTCCGCATCGCCGGACACCAGGGCGGTCATGACTTTGTCCGCACCGGCTCCGTTGACCAGAGTCAGGTCGATACCTTCCTCTTCAAAGTATCCCAGTTCAATGGCCGCATACTGGGGTGCATAAAATATGGAGTGAGCCACTTCGTTTAAGGTGACAGGGGTAAGACCGCTTTTGGAGTCTGCCTTGCCACAGCCCGCAAGAAGAGAGAGGAAAAGGGAGGCGGCGAGAAAGACAGCTGCATGATTTCGTTTCATAGGAATCTCCTGCAAGTTTTTTCTATCAGGTTATCATATTGGAACAGGAGGAAAAGAGTGTCTGTCCTGGAATTGAAAATTTGAGGCAATGTGCGGTGTGTTTTCTGTATAAAGACATATGTTTGTGTCACAATGACGAAAATGGCAGAATCTACTTGGCTTATGAGAAAAATGTGTCTAAACTATACACTAGTGTGTCGGCAGTACGGGACAGAAGAGGAAGAGAAAACGTTTGCATGACATGCAACATATCAAAGGTAAGGTGTGATAAAACTATGGGAAAATATGTAGCTAAAAGGCTGGGGATGGCGCTGGTCACCATATTTCTGGTTGCCTGCCTCACATTCCTTTTGATGAATGCGGTGCCGGGCAGTCCGTGGCTCAGTGAGAAGACGCCTTCTGAGGCCACTCTGGCGGCGTTAAACGCAAAGTACGGCCTTGACAAGCCGCTGCACATCCAGCTTCTCAAATATCTTCAGAATCTGCTGAGGGGCGATTTCGGTGTTTCGTTAAAGATGCAGAAGAACCGGGCGGTTTTGAGCATCATCAAAGAGATGTTTCCTGTTTCCGCAAAAGTAGGCGCCATAGCCCTCTGCTGGGCAGTTCTGGTGGGAGTTCCCCTGGGATGTCTGGCAGCTTTCAAGAGGGGAAGGCTGCCAGACAGTATCCTCCGGGTCGTGTGTACTCTGGGGATCTCCATGCCCAGTTTTGTAGTGGCCTCCATCCTGCTGGTTACCTTTGCGGGAGGCATCGCTTCCCTGAAGATCTTCCCCACTATTTTCGATGCGTCGGCCGGGTGGCGGACCTATGTGCTTCCCTGCTTTGCCCTGGGTTTTTATCCCATGTGCTATACGGCCCGACAGACCCGTTCAGCCATGCTGGATTCCCTGAACCAGGAGTTTATCAAGACTGCCAGGGCCAAGGGACTGAAGAATACCAGGATCATCTTTAAACATGCCCTGAGAAATGCCCTGATCCCTGTCATTACTTATCTGGGACCTCAGGTGGCATTTACTCTGTGCGGCGGTTTTGTGGTGGAGAGCGTCTTCTCTATCCCGGGGCTGGGCCGGTATTTTGTACAGTCTATCCAGAACAGAGATTATCCGGTGATCATGGGCACTACGGTGTTTTTGGCCAGCTTTATCATCCTCATGAATATGGTAGTGGATATTTTATATAAGATTGCCGATCCCAGGATCAACCTGACGAAGGGAGGAGAGTGATCATGGCGGAGAATAAAAAGATGCAGAGATGCCCTGTGACGCTGCAGCCCGATATCGAGGAGCTTCTGGACTGGAACCAATACAGTGCCGGTGATTTTGACAGCGCTTCCCGGGAAGAGAAGGCTGACTTTATTCAGGAGCGTCAGAACGTGTCCTACTGGAAAGACGCATGGCGCAGGCTGAAGAGAAATACGGTGGCCATGGTGGCTCTGGGCGTCATTATTTTTCTCGTACTGTTTGCTTTTGCCGGACCTTATATGGTTCCCTACGGATATGAGCAGTTCAACAAGGGGGCGGAGAATCTCCATCCCTTCCATTATGCCCTGGAGGATCAGCAGAGGCTTGATGCGGAAGTGGCAGCCAGGACTCAGACCGAGACCCTGAGCGTAGATGACATGATCGCTCAGGCCGAAGCCGAGGCGGCAGCCAGAGGAGAGAAGTTAAGCTCTGTGGATATCGCCAAGATCAGGGCTCAGGCCAAGGTTGCGGCCCAGAATACTCAGGCTCAGAGTCAGGAGATCGATATGGACGCCCTGAGGGAAGAACTGGGGATCCGGAAAAAACTGTTCGGCTATTCCGCAGGAGAACTGGAGAGAAAAGCGGCAGGGGAAAAGGTATTTCCCCATGTGTTCGGAACGGATATGTACGGCCGTGATATTCTGGTCCGTGTCATGTATGCGGCCAGAGTATCCATGAGCGTGGGAATCTGCGCGGCTATCCTGGTACTTTTTATCGGCGCCACCTACGGAGCCATCTCAGGCTACTGCGGAGGCCGGGTGGATGCGGTGATGCAGAGGATCGTGGAAGTGATCTATTCTGTCCCCGAGATGCTGGTAGTGCTGCTGATCGCCACGGCTTTAAAACCTATCCTTACAGAGTATGTGAATACGGGCAGCGGCCCCTTAAAATCGTTCGTTTCCGTGCTGGGCCCCAACCTGATCTCCATGTTTATCGCTTTCGGCGTGCTGTACTGGGTGACCATGAGCCGGATCATCAGAGGCCAGGTCCTTCAGTTAAAGCAGCAGGAGTATGTGACGGCGGCCAGGGCCCTGGGTGCTTCCGGCGGCCGGATCATCCGCAGACATCTGATCCCCAACTGTATCGGGCAGATCGTGGTCACCACATGTCTTCAGATCCCGTCGGCTATTTTCCTGGAATCTTTTTTGTCCTACCTGGGAGTCGGCGTGTCCGCTCCCCTGCCCAGCCTGGGCTCCATGGCTACGGACGCACTGAGCGGCATGTACACCTACACCTACCGCCTGATCATCCCGGCCATGGTGCTGAGTGTGATGATCCTGGCGTTTAACCTGTTCGGCGACGGACTTCGGGATGCCCTGGATCCAAAACTGAAAAAATAGAGAGGAGGAGACCTATATGACAGAAGGAAAAGAAAATCATAAACTGCTGGAAGTAAAAGATCTGCGGGTCTCTTTCTTTACGCCCGCAGGGGAAGTGAAGGCAGTGGACGGCATCTCCTATGATCTGGACTACGGAGAGGTCATGGGAGTGGTGGGGGAATCCGGCTCCGGCAAGAGCCAGGAAGCCTACTCGATCATGGGGCTTTTGCAGTCTCCGGGAAAGGTCATCGGCGGGTCCATCACGTTTGAGGGACAGGATGTGCTGAAATTCTCCAAAGAGGAGATGACTGCCTTTCGGGGCAGTAAAGTGGCCATGATCTTCCAGAATCCCATGACCTGCCTCAATCCTGTCTATACCGTAGGGAATCAGCTGGTGGAGGCTCTCAGGGCTCATAATAAGACCATCTCCAAAGAAGACGCGCAGAAGCGGGCTATGGAGATGATGGAGATGGTGGGTATCAATAATGTAGAAAAACGGATGAAACAGTATCCCCACGAGTTTTCCGGAGGTATGAGGCAGAGGGTTATGATCGCCATGGGGCTTATCTGCCATCCTCAGCTTCTGATCGCCGACGAACCCACTACGGCCCTGGATGTGACCATACAAGCACAGATTCTGGAGCTGATGAAGGATCTTCAGAAAAAGACCAGAATGGGCATTATCTTCATCACCCACAACCTGGGAGTGGTGGCGGATATCTGCGACAAGGTATCGGTTATGTATGCGGGAAAGATCGTGGAACAGGGGCCGGTGGACGATATCTTCTACCGGGCGGCGCATCCCTATACCCTGGGACTTTTAAGGTCCATGCCACGGGTGGATGCGGAGAATTATGAGAGGCTTATCCCCATCGAGGGAACTCCCGTGGACATGCTGAACCCGCCGGAGGGCTGTCCTTTTGCCCCCAGATGCGAGCACTGTATGAAGATCTGTCTGAAGAAGATGCCTCCCTATGTGGAGATCGGCGGGAACCACCGTTCTGCCTGCTGGCTGCGGGTTCTGGAACGGCTGAACGGGAAGAATCAGGACAAGGAGGGAAATGCAGATGGAAACCAGTGAGAAGAATCTCCTTGAAGTGACCCGTTTGAGAAAATATTTTCCTGTCAAAGGGGTTAAGGGACCGGGAGTTCAGGCGGTTCAGGATGTGTCCTTCTCTATTAAGAGGGGAGAGACCCTGGGACTGGTGGGAGAGTCGGGCTGCGGCAAGACCACTCTGGGCCGGACCGTGCTGAGACTCTATGAACCTACAGGCGGCCGGATCGTCTATGACGGCAGCGTGCTCTATGACAATCCTCTGGGATCCGACGGAAAGCCTCTGGGCAAGGCCTCGGCCGTGAACATGCTCCCTTACCGGAGAAAGATGCAGATCATCTTCCAGGACCCTTCGGCCTCCCTGGATCCCCGTATGACAGTGGGGGAGATCATCGGAGAAGCGATTGATATCCATAAGCTGGCCGCGGGCAAGGCGGACCGGCTGGATATGATCAAGGAGCTTTTGAGCAGGGTGGGACTGAACACGGAGCACGCCAACCGGTATCCCCATGAGTTCTCCGGAGGGCAGCAGCAGCGGGTGGGCATCGCCAGGGCTCTGGCAGTGAAGCCGGAGTTTATCGTATGCGACGAACCTATTTCGGCTCTGGATGTGTCTATCCAGTCCCAGGTGGTAAACATGCTGGAGGACATGCAGGCCCAGCTGGGTCTGACTTATCTGTTCATTGCCCATGACCTGTCGGTGGTCCGGCATATTTCCAGCCGTATCGGAGTCATGTATCTGGGATCCATGGTGGAGCTGGGAGAGAGCTACGAGCTGAACCGCCATCCCCTCCATCCCTATACCCAGACTCTGCTGTCTGCTGTTCCGGTTCCCGATCCTCAGCTGAGCAGAACCAGGAAACGGATTGTGCTGGAAGGCGATATCCCCAGTCCCATGAATCCGCCCGGCGGATGCAGGTTCCACACCAGGTGTCCTTATGCCGCCGAAAGGTGCAGCCAGGAGGTGCCGGAATTTAAAGAACATGAGCCGGGGCACTGGGCGGCCTGTCATCTGCTGGAGTCATAAAAAGAGCGGTATCTCCGCCTGTATATCAGGCGTTTCGATACAAGAAAGAAGATCAGGAGGAATTGTATTATGAGAAAGACAAAGAACATGTTGTCTGCGGTTCTGGCATCGGTCATGACCCTGTCTCTGGCTGCCTGCGGCGGCGGGACATCAGAACCTGGCACAACGGCTGCGCCGGCTGACACTACGGCAGCAGCAGAGACCACAACAGAAGCCGGTTCTGCGGCCGAGACTACGGCAGCAGCGGCCGAAGAAACAGGAGAACTGAACCTGGCCGTATGTCTGGCTTCCGAGCCTCAGACCATCGATCCGGCCTTAAACAGTGCGGTAGACGGCGCCATCACCATCAACCATATCTTTGAGGGTCTGATCAAGTGGGTGGACGACGGACAGGGCAATGCACAGCTGGCTCCCGGCCAGGCAGAGTCCTGGGACAAGGTGGTCAACGACGACGGCACCGTAACTTATACCTTTAAGATGAGAGACGGAATCAAGTGGTCCGACGGCAAGGAAGTGACGGCCGGTGATTTCGAGTACAGCTGGAAGCGTCTGGCCAACCCGGAGACTGCTGCAGACTACTGCTACATGATCGATATGGTCCAGGGATATGCCGCAGTGGCAGACGGAAGCGCCGCACCGGATACTCTGGGAGTCAGGGCTGTGGATGACAAGACTTTTGAGGTTGTGCTGACTTACGACTGTCCTTATTTCGAGGAGATCGCGGCATTCCCGGCTACCTTCCCGGTCCGCCAGGATATC
This sequence comes from uncultured Hungatella sp., assembly GCA_910586845.1. Lineage (GTDB taxonomy): Bacteria > Bacillota > Clostridia > Lachnospirales > Lachnospiraceae > UBA3402. Next base: position 40,125 of record CAJUJV010000013.1, on the reverse strand, counting down.
GTGGAAGGCAATGACGAGTGGACCTATGACCCGGCAACCTATATCGGCAACGGCCCCTACAAGATGAAAGAGTGGTCTCACAACGCCTATATTCTCACGGAGAAGAATACCGAGTATTATGATTATGAGAATCTGGGACCCGACACTATCCGCTTTACCCTCCTGGATGACGCCAACGCCATCCTGGCCGCCTACAACAGCGGCGAGCTGCAGTTTATCGAGGAGCTTCCCGTAGACGAGGTTGCCAATTATCTGGTTTCCGGCGAGCTGAAGATTGTGGACTATATCGGAACCTACTGTGTATGCTTCAACACAGAGGATGAGGTCTTCTCTGATCCCAGGGTCCGCAGAGCCTTCTCTCTGGCCATCGACCGCAACTATATTGTTGAGAACGTAACTCAGACCGGTCAGGTGCCGGCTGCCGGTTTCGTTCCTGCCGGCGTCTATGATGCGGCAGGCCCGGGAGGAAGCGACTTCCGTACTGTCGGCGGCGACTACTACAGCGCGGCTGCAGAGGATTATGAGGCAAACTGCGAGGAGGCCAGAAAGCTTCTGGCAGAGGCCGGATATCCCGGCGGCGAAGGTTTCCCCACCGTGGAGTATCTGTACAATACCAATGACAATCACAAGGCCATCGGTGAGGCCCTGCAGAATATGTGGCAGACGGTTCTGGGCGTCAATGTGACTCTGAACAATCAGGACTGGAATGTATTCCTCCAGACACGTAAGGATGGCGATTATCAGATCGCCCGCAACGGCTGGATTGCCGACTACAATGATCCCTGCTCTTTCCTGGATATGTGGTACACCGACGGCGGCAACAACGATGCTCAGTACTCCAATCCCGCCTACGATGCCTTTATCGACCAGGCCAAGGCCACATCCGTTCCCGAGGAGCGTATGGAGGCATTCCACAAGGCAGAGGATGTGCTTATGGGAGAGGACAACGTACATGCCCCCATCTACTTCTACACTCAGAAGTATATGATGGATGAGAGCATCCAGGGAATGTACTATACGCCTCTTGGCTACTTCTTCTTCGGATATACTCACAGATAAACTCATGAAAAGGGAGCCGGAAGCGCCGTGAGGCGTTTCCGGCTCCTCTTTTAATCAGCCAGATTTCTTGTCTGCCGGAACAGATATCCGGCATATGCGTTTTTCATCTCTTTATATCTGGGACGGCTTATGGGTACTCTGCTGCCGTCGGTCATGATAAATTCCATGGGATTAAAAGAACAGACATGGTCCAGACAGACCACATAGCCGCGGCAGCAGTTCTGAAACCGGAGCCCCAAAGAGGGATCTCCGTACTCCCCAAGCTGCTGCAGCATGGACAGAAAAGACGCCAGAGTCATATAAGGCCTCAGGGCACCTGAGACGGTCAGAATCTCCAGAAAATGTCCCGCAGACCGCACATACAGCACTTCATCCAGATACAGCTGCCGAATGATGCGGTTTTCCTTGATCTCCAGGGATTTCCGTCTCTTCCCGGCTTCGGTCAGATGGTCCATGGAGGCAAAGAGCCGTTCCTTTGAAACCGGTTTCAGGAGATAATCCGCAGCCCGGACCGAATATCCTTCCAGAGCATAGCTTTCTTCCGTGGTGACAAAGATAATGGGGATGGTCCCGTCCAGCCTGCGCAGGCGGCGGGCCGTCTCCATGCCGTTTATGCCATCCATCAGATTGTCCATAAAGATCATGTCAAATCTGCCCGGGCAGAAGGCGGAGAGAAACTGTTCACCGCTTAAAAAGAAGGAACCGTGAAACTCCAAACCCTGCAGGGAAAAATATTCTTTCAGCAGGTTTTCCAAAATTCTCAGATCAGATTCCAGGTCATCGACCAGCGCCGCGTTCATAGAATCCCCCTCCTTTAAAAATATTATAACAAACGGCCCTGAGGGTTGCAAAACAATTCGTGCTAAAAAGAAACAGTTGGTGCCATGTGGGTTGAAAGAACCGGAATAACCCTGTATGATTAAGTGAAAAACCAGGAGGGGCATACTATGCGGTCAGCAGCCGTAGAGGCCTCCATGGAGCATCTGAACAGGGTGATGTCCGTGACGGAAGAGATTCTTGAGCAGGCAGGCTGCGGGGAAGACGACAGACGGCTGATCGGGATATCCGTTGAGGAACTGTTTACCAATATTGCTTCCTACGCATACGGCGAAAGCAAAGGAAAGGTATGGCTTACATGGGATATCCGCCGGGCGGGAGAGGATCGGAAGGAAGCGGTTATCCGGTTTCAGGATGAGGGATTTCCCTATGACCCTTTTGAGAGAGAGGACCCTGACCTGAACCTGCCTGTTGAGAAGCGTCCCGTGGGAGGCCTGGGGATTTTTATGGTGAAGCAGTTTATGGATGATATAGGGTATGAATATAAGGAAGGGCGCAATGTGACCGTGATCAGAAAGACCTTTGCCGTGATGAAGGATGAAGAGGCCGGGAGGAATGTATGAGATATTTCCGGGACATAGAGATGCTGGAGGATCAGGTATTCGGAAGCGGCAGCCGGCCGGAGGATGAAGATTTTCCGGACAGGGGGCAGGAAGAGGAGTTTTTCCCGGAGGAAGCCGTCCCCGTGATGATGACCATGACCATGGAAGACGGCAGGGAGACCCGATGCCGGGTGGATGGAATCTTCCTCTGCGGAGACAAGGAATATATCGCTCTGGAGACAGAAGAGAGCGAGATCCTTATTCTGGAACTTTTACAGGGAGAAGACGGGGATATAAGGCTTCAGCCTGTAGAAGGGGAAGAGGAACAGGAGAGAGTGATCGAAACTTATATGGAACTGCTGGGAGAGGACCAGGAAGAGATGGAGGATGACCATGACGGAGATCAGAACAGAGAAGAAAATTGACGGGATGACGGCCCCGAAACTGGATGCCAGGCTGAAGGAGGTCCTGGGGGCCGGGGAGACAGAACTGACCATAGATATGGAGGAGACTACATATATTTCTTCCGTGGGGCTGAGGGCCTTTGTCTCGGCTCAGAAGAAGATCAACAAGGCGGGAGGGTCCATGGTGCTCATCCATGTAAAACCCTGTATTCTGGAGATCTTTGAGGTCACCGGCTTTGCCGGGGTGCTGACCATTGAAAGCTGACGCCATGACCTTCCAGCAGAAGCTGTGGAAGGGAGGGCAGACGATCGTGTGGGGTCTGAAACCGGCGGCTCTGTATCTGTTTGCACCGCCTCTTCTCATGTGTGGCGGCATGGCGCTTTTCGGAGGCCGGGGAGCAGACAGGGTGATCGCGGACAGCGGCAATTTTTACTATGCGGCCGGGGTTCTGGCCACCGTGTGGATCCTCAGCAGAAGGAGCAGGAAGAGGGGAAGCAGCCTGAGACAGGACTCTGTCCTGGAGTTTGGGAACCTTGACCGGAAGAGGCTGGGGCTTCTTGCGGCCGCCGGGTTTGGCCTGGCCGTATTCGTTTCGGCGGTCATCACCGTTGCTCCCTTTCCACAGAGTCTTATGGAATCTTACCGCAGCTCTTCGGCGGGACTGAGAGAGGGAAGGGACCGGCTTCTGGCCATGGCCACCACTCTGGTCCTGGCTCCTGCTGCGGAAGAGATCGTGTTCCGGGGGTATATGCTTGGCCGTTTTTTGAGCTGGTTTACACAGAGACAGGCGGTTTTTCTGTCTGCGGCAGTCTTTGCCCTCTGTCATGTATCTTTATTGTGGATGATCTATGCCTGCTTTATGGGACTTCTGCTGGCATGGGTGTCCATACGGGAGGATAATACGGTCTATTCCATAGCCCTCCACATAGGTTTTAATTCCAGCATTGTCCTCACCTGTCTTATAGGAGGAGAAGACAGTCTTCCTGTCATCCTCCTGGGAGGGGCGGCCCTGATCCTGGGCGTCACAGCTCTGGATCTGTACAGAAGGGAGGAGATCAAATGATCAAAAAAATCAGTCTGGGGATCTTGGGGTTCTGTCTGGGGACAGTCCTGCTGGGATTCGGAGCCAATGTGCTGATACAGAGGCTTATGCCGTCTCTCATGGGCCTTTATGAGGGAGAGATCCTGGATTACGGCCTTCTTTTCAGATGGGATACATACGGGTACGGAGCGGCCTTAAGCGCTCTTGTGGCTCTGCTTGTCATACTGTTTTCCAGACCTTCCGCCGGCCGGGCCAAAAGGCTTATGAAGTCCAAGGCGGAAAATTTTGAGAGTAATCTGGAGAACTCCCGTTTTATGACAGAAAAAGAACGGGATAAAAATTTTACGCCTTGTCAGTTCACGAAATTGTCTGATTCATCAAAAGACGGAATTCCCGTATATGCCTGTTTCAATAAAAAGCGCAAAGAACTGGATGTCAATCTTGCTTCTCCCATGCACGGACTGGTGATCGGTGCCACGGGAAGCGGCAAGACCACTACCTTTATCAATCCCATGATCCAGATCCTGGCCAGATCCGGTGCAGGGTCTTCCATGATCTGCACGGATCCCAAGGGGGAACTGTTCCAGCTTCACAGCGGTCTTTTAAAAGAGAGAGGGTACAGGGTCATGGTCCTGGATCTGAGGGATCCCTACAGCTCTTTCCGGTGGAATCCTCTGTCGGACCTCTATGACCGCTATCAGCTTTATCTGAAGACCGGAGAGGGGATCTTCCTGCGCACCGGCTCGGCGGAGGAGAGCGGCCTGGAGCTGCTGAATGAACCGGACCAGTACGGGGAAGAGTGGTATGAATACGAGGGAAAGGCATGGGCCGTGCGCCGGGAGCTTCTGGGCCATATCAAGATAGCCAGGCAGAAGATCTTTGACGAGGTCTATGAGGATCTCAACGACCTGATCAGCGTCATCTGCCCTGTGGAATCCCAGGATGATCCGGTGTGGGAGAAGGGAGCCAGGTCCCTCATTATGGCAGTGTGTCTTGCCATGATGGAGGACAGCGAGTATCCGGAGCTTGAGATGACGAAAGAACGGTTCTGTTTCTACAACATCAACAAGGCCATCGGCAACTCTGACAATGATTACGAGGCTCTGAGAGGATTTTTTAAGGGCCGTTCTCCCGTGTCCAAGGCTGTGGGCCTGTCAAAGCAGGTGCTTTCCGCGGCAGAGAGCACCATGGCCAGCTATATGTCCATTGCCTTCGACAAGCTTTCCATGTTTAATGACGAAGGGCTCTGTTCCCTGACATCAGCCACGGATATCGATCCGGTACAGTTTGCCATGGAACCGACGGCCCTGTTTCTGAAGATTCCCGACGAGAAAGATACCCGTCACGCCCTGGCCGCCGTATTTATCCTGTGTATCTACAAGGCCCTGATCAAGGTGGCATCCTCCAGGGAGGACTTAAGCCTTCCCAGGAATGTATATTTCATCCTGGATGAATTCGGAAACATGCCCAAGATCGATAAATTTGACAAGATGATCACCGTAGGACGTTCCAGAAAGATCTGGTTTAACATGGTGGTTCAGTCCTACGCCCAGCTGGACAACGTATACGGGGACAAGGTGTCCAACATTATCAAGAGCAACTGCGGCATGAAGATGTTCATCGGATCCAATGATATTGAGACCTGCGAAGAGTTTTCCAAGCTGTGCGGCAACATGACGGTGTCCACATCCAGCATCTCTTCATCCATGGGAGATAAGCAGGGCAATATCAATGTGTCCAGCCAGCTGCAGACCAGGCCTCTGATCTATCCGTCGGAGCTTCAGAAGCTGAATAACAAGACGGATACGGGAAACGCCATCATCGTCACCTTCGGCAATTATCCGCTGAAAACCAAATTCACTCCCAGTTACAAATGTCCTCTGTATCAGATGGGAACCATGGATCTGTCCCAGGTGCGGATGAATGCGTTCTTCGGGGACGAGATCTACTATGATCTGGAAGAACGCAATTATATTGTGGCTTCGTTGCAGGAGGAAGAGGAAGAAGAGGCGGGGGAGGCAGGATGATGAAAAAGACAGGCAGGAAAACAAAGGGCTTATGGATAGCGGTCCTGATCGCCGCAGGCCTGGCGGCAGGAAGAGTAAGGGGATACGCGGCGGTGCTGGTGTCGGATTCCTACTATGACTGGGAAGACGGGGCCGACGACAGCGGAAGATCCCTGTCTCCGGGTTCCGGCTATACGGACAGAGACCAGGGGAGCACCGGGGGTCCGGGAGTAAGGGAAACTCAGGAGGCAGAAGAGATCATAACCGGCCCCCAGGTGATCCAGGCCTCCCTGACCGAACGGTATCATGAAGAATATAAGATTTATGAGGAATCCATAGAAGGACTGTTCTTTTTCTATACCAGTGTGGCTAACGGGGGCATCACGGACCAGGCCGTGACCCTGGATATCCCTCAGAATATCCGCTGTACGGTGGAGAAAGACGGGGGAGCTTTCGATTACATACCGGGGCAGGCCATAAGCGGCAACGGAACCTACGTAGTGCGGCTCACTTCCGTGGAGGACGCGGGAGCGCCTTTTTCGGAGCAGAAAGAATACAGAGCCCTTTTCCGTTTCAGGATCCAGCCCAAACCTCCCGGGGAGACGCAGGAGGCAGCCGGCGGCACGTCAGGAGCCTATAGCACACCGGGTCTGTCAGACGGCGGTTTCCGGCCCGGCGGCACGGGAGAGACAGGGACAGATGAGTGGCCCTGGGGATATTCGGAATCCGGCGGCGGGGAAGAAAGCCGGGCTTCGGCGGAATCCGGCAGCCGGGAGACAGAAGAGAGCCGGGAGGAAGAGAGCCTGGGGGAGGCTGAGAGCCGGGAAGAGGAAGAAAGCGAAAGCCCGGATGGCGCAGGAGAAGAGACAGAATCCGGAGAAGAGACAGAACCCGGAGAACAGTCGGAGACCCGGGAGGCAGCCGGAGATCAGGAAGGCTCGGTGGAAGCCGTAGGCAGCGTTTCTGCCGGCGGTTACAGCCCCAGAACTCAGGTTTACGACCCGTCTTCCGGGAAGTATCAGGTAACCTTTGAAAACGGGAGAACTCTGCTGTCAAATGTTCCGGAAGGATATACGGGTCCGGGACCTGTGGAGGTGACCGTGTCCGGGGGAGAGGCTAAACTGTACCGGGATGATGAGCCTGTGGAATATACGGGAAGCGGGGAGTTTGGCCAGCCGGGGCAGTATCGTCTGAACCTGGACGGACAGTCATGGTCCTTCGCCGTGGCCTCTGCCGTGAATGTGATGGACTGTTACCCGGCGCCGGCAGGCATGAGATTTACGGAGCTGAGTTTCAACGGCGAGCCGGCACAGATCAGGGATGACAGTTATGTGTCCATGAAGGAGGACGGACAGTATCATATGGTCATGACGGGCCAGGAGGGGGAGACCGTAGAGGTAACCCTGGAAAAGGACACCACCCCGCCCAGGGTCGCAGTCACCGTAAAAGGCGGCAGAGCTCAGGTCCAGTATCTGTCCGACGATATTTCCCAGATCCTTCTCACAAAAAACGGGGAGATTCAGCCTGGTTTTTCCGGCTACTCTGTCAGCAGTCCGGGAGTTTACCGGCTGTCGGCTGCCGATGAGGCAGGCAATGTGTCGAGTACGGAGTTTACCCTGAAATATCAGGTCAACAAATACGGGATCGCGGCGGTGATCCTCATTATTCTTGTGATCGCGGGGCTGGCCGCCTTTGTGGTCCATGTGAAAAGAACGGTAAAAATCCGGTAGAAAAGGAGGGAGAACCTTGGAAGCAGCCGGTCTTGCGATTTCTTTTGTCGAAGCGCTGCAGAGTATCTTCAGGACCATCATGACGGAAGTCTTTGCTCCGATTCTGACAGATATCCTACATGTGTTTATCGAATATGTGATGTCTGTCATCTGGTCCATGTGGTCAGAGTGGCTTCTGGCTCTCCTGACGGTTCTCTGCGCCCTGGTGGATTTTATGGAGGGAATTTTCAATGTGTTTGCCGGTATCAGTCCGGTGGAGGTGGAAGGGCGGACCGCCTATCTGCTGGATGCATTCTTCCAGATGAAGGAGGTGGTCACGGCCTTTACCTACATCACGGTGATGGCGGTGGGGATTTCGTTTCTGTTTACCATCTATAAGACGGCGAAATCCATCTCGGATATGGCGCTGGAGGATAAAAATCCCGCCAGCAAGGTCCTGACAGACGGCATGAAAGCAGCGGTTACCTTCATGCTGATCCCGTTTCTCTGCATCGTGCTCCTGCAGATCTCCAGCCTGGTGACCAGTCAGGTGGTTAATGCCTTCGACACGGCCCAGGGAGGTTCCTCCACCATGGGAACCATCGTGTTTCTGTCTGCGGGGCTGGATGCGGATAAGGCTACCACCAGCCCGAGGAATCCTGTCTCAGGGGAGATGGAGGATTACCGGGCAGGGAGGACCCCTTCCTTTACGGATGACGTGAGAAATCCCTATCTGAAGGGGGATAAGGATTACCGCAGCCTGGTGACGGTGAAAAAGGATTTTTACCCTTCCAATTTTAATTTTATCGAAGGATTTGTCAGCGCGGTCCTTCTGCTTTTTATCCTGGCGGGGGCGGCGGTCATCTTTATACGCAGACTGTTTGAACTGCTTCTGCTGTATCTGGTGTCCCCCCTGTTCGTCTCCACTATCCCTCTGGATGACGGAGCGACTTTTGCAAGGTGGAGGGAACTGTTTGTGGCAAAGTTTTTCTCGGGCTTCGGGGTAATCTTCTCCATGAGGTATTATCTGCTTCTGGTGCCCTCCATCGCAGGGAACAGACTCTGCCTCTACAGCATGAAACTGCCCAATGCAGTGATGATCAACAGCGTGCTGAAAATGTTTATGATCATCGGAGGCGCCTGGGCAGTGTACAAGAGCCAGAGCCTGATCATGCAGATCCTGAATCAGGAGGCAGCTGCCATGGAACAGCAGTCGGGCGCTCTGATGTCCGGAATCATCATGGGAACCGTCAGCACGGCGGCCAACATAGGGGCCGCGGCGGCCACAGGAGGTTCCTCGGCGGCCCTGAGCGGCCTGGGAGGTCTGGGAGGTTCCGGGGGAGGTCTGGGAGGCCTGGGCAGTCTGGGGAAGGCGGTTTCCGGTGCTGACGGGGCCGGAGGAGATGACAGACAGAGGTTTACGGGAAAATAGGGCACTGAGCACAGAAGGAGGAGCGGAAATTGGAAAGCGTTTATCTGGGTTTGTTTGAAAAAGTGTTTAACTGGGTCTTAAGCAGAATCCTGGATCCGGTCTACCGCTTTGTATCCGGCCTTCTGATGACAATATTCAGCTGGCTGTTTGAGGAGATTCTGGCGCCGGTTCTGATGCCTGTTCTGGAATGGGCCCTGGATTTTTTTATCGATCTGTGGCTGAAGATCTACAGCAACCATCTCTATCTGCTGTTTTCGGGGCTTTTAAAGCTGATCGATTATCTGGAGACCGCTTTTGACGTGTTTATCGGTCTTCGGGATGTCACTTACACCACGGCGAATGGAACGGTGGTTACGGGAACTCTGGTGGAGATCCTCATGCAGCAGGAATCCATCAGCCTGATTTTCTGGATGATCACCCTGGGGGCCCTGGGGCTGGCGCTGATTCTGACCATCTACGGCACGGCCAAATCCGCCTTTGACCTGGATTTTGAGAACAAGCGCCCGGTGTCCAAGGTTATGACAGCCATGATGAAGACCTTTATCCAGTTTTTTACGGTGCCGTTTCTGGTGTATTTTCTTCTGAAGCTGTCTGCGGTCATCTTAAAAGGAGTGACCGGCGTGATGAATTTCGGCAATGTCACAACCCTGGGCCGCATCGTATTTATAATTGCATCCCTGAAGGCGGCGAAAAACGCCAGCTTCAACGTAGGTTCTGATATAGCCTTAGACATCGAGTTCGGAACCTCCAGCGAGGACACGATCCGGTATCCGTTCTATACTATCGCCGGAGGAAACGGGGTGCAGGTCAAAGATTACGGAAATATCAGCCAGGTGGGGGAGGTTTTTGATCTGGCCTCCTTTGACTACCTGGTAGGTTTTATTGCGGCCGTGTTTCTTCTCTTTACTCTGGGAGTCTGCCTTGTGATCTTTGTGCAGAGGATCTTCGAACTGATACTTCTGTATCTGGTGTCCCCCTATTTCGTCTGCATGATGCCTCTGGACGACGGGGAGAAGTTTAACAGATGGAGGGAGATGTTCATTGGCAAATGTTTTACAGGCTTTGGCTCGGTCATAGGCATGCGGCTGTTTCTCATGGTCTGTCCTATAGTTATGAGCAACCGGATCCAATTCGGAACGGCCGCCAGCCCGGAGATGGATTATATAATGAAACTGTTTTTCCTGGCCGGCGGCGCATGGGCAATGTATAAGTCCGGCTCCATGATCACGTCTCTTCTGAGCTATCAGGCCGGGTCGTCGGAGGCGGGTACAGCCGCAGTGGCGGGAGGCATGATTTTCAGTCATACTGTGGGATATGCCATGGCAAAAGGCCGTCAGGCCATAAGCGCCGGCATGGCCAGGGGAGGGAAAGGAAGGGCTTCCGGACTGCAGGCCGGCGGCACGGCAGCGCAGGGCGCCGGAGACGGAAGATTTGCGGGAACGAAAGAGCCGGCAGGCGGGGGGACAAAAAGCCCCGGTCTCGGAAAGCGGATTAAAAATACAATGGCGGCCGGCAGTGAGGCGGCAGATAATCTGAGAAAGCTGAAGCAGTCCGTGAAAGGTCCTGACAGGAACTTTAAGGGGGCTGCCCGCCAGATGGTGAGGACCTATGACAGTCTCCACAATATCTCAAGAGCCAGTGAGGGAAAGGGGAAGTCCTCCGGACTGGAGATGAAGATCGACAGGACTGTGGGAGCATTCCGGGCAGGCATGAGCTCTCTGGGGGCGGATTTTGACGCCACGGAGAAGAGTATGAGGGCCAGCAAGGAAAGCGTGGGAAAGACCCTTAAGACCATGGTCGGTCCGGGAAGCTTCAGCGACAAGATGAAGAGCGTGGGAGAAACGGCCAGGACCGTCTATGGGACATCAAAGCAGTTTACCAAAATCGGTCAGGATTATGACAAGATGAAGGTCAACATCGGAAAGGCTGTGCATCACAGAGAGGATCTGGGGGCCTTCAAACTGACCCTGGGCTCTGACGGCATGGTTCTTGCCAAGGGATTTCCCGGGCCTCCCCAGAGTCCGGTGCAGGACCCGGAGAAGCTGAAGATCAATCTGGGGAATCTGGGGCTGGAAGGGAGCCTGGAAAGTTCCGCAAGCTCCGGAGGAGCGTCGGAGGGAGGCAGCCCCGATGATCCGAAGACTCCCTGGAAGGCAGGAAAAGTCCGGCCCTATCAGGTCCGGTGCACGGTACCGGCAGTGCAGAAGGTCACCGTTGTCTCCGGCCAGACAAAAGTTGGCTACAGAAGCCTGAGCATCCGGGGAGTACAGTTTAAGGGACAGAGCGGGAACGGACAGAGGACCAGGAGGAATTCGATATGAGGATCATACCCAAGAAGACCAAAGTAGCCATGGAATTTTTCAGGGGCGTGGAAGTTCCCGATGTGTTTGTGGGCATCATCGGGATCTCCATCGTCATTTCCGTGGTGTTCTCCAACCTGCCCTTCCGGATCTGGATCGGAGGGGCCGTGGCGGTGCTGTTCGGCGCCTCCGTAGTGCCGGTGGATGGGGAGAAGGCCTACATGATGCTCTACAACTCCCTGAAATATCTGGCCCGTTACCGGCTTTTTCAGGAGAAGCCGGAGAAAAAGGGGGTTCCCCGGGTAGAGGATATTACCCCTTTTACCGGGGTGGATGGGCCGTTTATCGAGTACAATAACGAGTACTACGGCGTGGCCGTCAATATCCCGGATGTGGAATTCAAATTTTACACCCTGCAGCGCCAGAACCAGATGATCGATCAGGTATTCGGCTCGGTGCTCCGGACCATATCAGGCACGGAGACCGCCGCTCTGGTAAAGATCGACAGGCCGGTGATCTATGAGTCCTACCTGGAGACAGAGGAGAGGAAGATAAAGGAACTGGAAGAGGCTTATGTCAACGGCCTGCTCAACGAGGAGGAGCTGACTACCCGGGTGGGCATCATCTACGACCGCATGGAGCAGATCCGGTTCCTCAATGAGAGGGAGAAGGTGTATGTGCCCTTTCACTATCTGGTGTTTTTCCACAAGGATAAGGATATGCTCATGAGCCAGGCGGAGTCCATGGTGAGAACCATGAGCAGCGACGATATGGAATGCCATATTCTCTCTGAGAAGGAACTGGTGATGTTTCTGAAATACAATTATACCGTGGATTTTGACGAGAGAGAGGTTTATGGCCTTACAAAAGACCAGTACATGGAATGGATCCTTCCCAAAGAGATCCGGTTCACCAGCCGGACGGTCCAGTACGACGACCTGATCACCCACAATTTCCGCGTCACAGATTACCCCACCATCGTGGGCAACGCCTGGGGCAGCAACCTGTTCAACCGCCCGGGGACGCGGGTGGTGATGAAGATGAAGATGGTGGACCGGTACAAGGGGATCCGCCAGATCGACCGGGCCATCGACGAGCTGCGGGAACAGGCCAATTCCACGGGGAAGACCAGCCGTCTGATGGAGCTGCAGACCCATGTGGACACCCTGGCGGAGGTGCTGGCCATGCTCCAGAGTGACAATGAGACCCTTCTGGATGTCAATGTGTTCGTGACGGCCTACGACTATGAGCTGTCCTGGCAGATGGCTCTGCCGGAGAAAGAGAGGAAGAAGGCGTCATCCGCCGCCCTCTCCCTGAAAAAGCAGATCAGGCGGGGACTGTCGGAGGAAAGCTTCCGCTCCACGGACAACTATGTGCAGCAGTTCGAGGCCTACGCCTCCAGCCAGATCTCCGGCTATGACGCCTATAGAAAGGTGAGCAGAGGAATCCATTCCAGCTCCGTGGCGGCGGCGTTTCCCTTTGTAAACCCCAGTCTGAGAGATCCCGGGGGAGTCTGTATCGGCAGCAGCGGCGGCAAGCCGGTGTTCATCGATTTTTTTGTCCGCAATAAAGACAGAGTCAACAGCAACATGGTCGTCATCGGCAAGTCGGGAAGCGGCAAATCCTATGCCACTAAGACCATCCTCTCCAACCTGGCGGCGGATAACAGCAAGATCTTTATCCTGGACCCGGAGAACGAGTACTTCGGCCTGGCCCAGAACTTAAACGGCAAGGTCATCGATGTGGGAAGCGCCACCCAGGGAAGGCTCAACCCCTTTCATATCATCGCCAGCCTTTCCGACGAGGAGGAGAGCGACGAGGAGACCGTCAGCACCAGTTTCAGCACCCATCTGCAGTTTCTGGAGGAATTTTACCGGCAGATTCTGCCCGGCATCGAGGCGGACGCTCTGGAGTATCTAAACAATATCACCATGCGGATGTACGAGGCCAAGGGCATCGACGGGGAGACGGATTTAAGCGAACTGGAACCGGAGG
>CAJUJV010000013.1:25638-26788 GCA_910586845.1 uncultured Hungatella sp. | reverse complement strand
CTACGACAAGATCCTGAATGATTACCAGCTGGCGGCGGGAGAGTACAGCAAGGAAAACCTGAGGGTGCTCTTAAACTACATATCCAAGTTTGCCACAGGGGGAAGAAACGCTCTTCTGTGGAACGGGCCGGCCTCCGTCTCCACCAACGAGAATTTTATCGTATTCAACTTTCAGTCTCTTCTGGCTAACAAGAACAACACCATCGCCAACGCCCAGATGCTTCTGGTGCTGAAATGGCTGGACAATGAAATCATCAAAAACCGGGATTACAATATCCGCTACGGGGCCCAGAGGAAAGTGATCGTGGTCATCGACGAGGCCCATGTATTTATCGACAGCAAGTTTCCCATTGCCCTGGATTTTATGTACCAGCTGGCCAAGCGCATCCGCAAGTACAACGGGATGCAGATCATCATCACCCAGAATATTGCGGATTTTGTGGGCACCGAGGAGCTGGCCAGAAAGTCGACGGCCATCATCAACGCCTGTCAGTATTCCTTTATTTTCCCCCTGTCGCCCAATGACATGCATGATTTGTGCAAGCTGTATGAGAAGGCGGGAGCCATCAACGAGAGCGAGCAGGAGGAGATCGTCAACAACGGAAGAGGGCGGGCTTTCGTGGTCACGTCGCCTTCCAGCCGGACGGGGATCAACATAACGGCCAGTGAGGATATGGAGAGGCTGTTTACGGTGTGACATGGAAAGGAGGAGCGGGAGATTGAGAGACGGAATGTGGAAGGTTCTGTGGGCAGCGGGAGCGCTGAGCCTGGGACTTTTGGGAACCGGATGCGGGAAAAAGACGGAGAGCGACGTGGAACGGATTCAGAAGGCCGGAGTGTTTCGGGTGGCCATCGTGGATACGGGAAGCCGGTATACGTCTGTGGATGAAGGGAAACCCACAGGGCTGGAACCGGAGCTGGCGGAGTATATCAGCCAGGCTCTGGGAACGGAGGTTCAGTTTCAGGTGTATAAAAAGAAGGAGGCTCTGGAGGCGGTAAGCTCCGGGGAGGCCGACGTGGCCATGGGCTGTATCAACGGCTCCGGAAGTCTGGCCGGGGAATACCGGCTTTCTCTGAGCTACGGGAAAGGATACTTTTACGGCGTCACCAGAGCCGGGGATTACGCCCTGACCATAGGCGCTCTTGAGAA
>CAJUJV010000013.1:8465-25628 GCA_910586845.1 uncultured Hungatella sp. | reverse complement strand
GAGTGGACCGGGAACTGGATGAGGAGACCAGGACCATGCTCTATGAGGCCGAGGGGATCCGGATCTCGGATTTTGATTCGGCCCGGGAAGGCGGGGAGGCAGTGAAGGACGGCAGGATTCGGGCTTACATCTGCTATGAGGACCAGGCCGGGGAGCTTCTGTCGGATCCGGAGCTCCAGGTACAGAATGTGTCCAATCTGGAGCCGGAGGAATTTGTGGTGGCGGCGGCTGGATCCTCGGATCCGGCTCTTATAAGCGGCATCGATGTTCTTATCCGGCAGTTTCTGGAAAAGGAGTAGAGCCATGGCGTATTTTGACAGTTCAAAAAACAGGGCTCTGTGGGAGATCCGCCTGGGTCAGCTGAGAAGAGAGCGGGCAGCCAGGGAGGCGGGCGGACAGGGAACACTGAAAGAACAGGATTCCGTCCAGAAGACAGGGGCTGTGCGGATTCCCATAAGCTATGAGGAGCTTCTGAAAAGAGAGGCGGCGGAGAGCGGAAAGCGGCGGGAGATGGGAAACCGCGAGCGGAGCCGGGAAAAGACCGGGGAGAAGACCCGGGTTCAGGAACAGCTGAAAGAGAGGCAGGCGCAGATATGAGCCGGGAGCCGTTTTCAGAGGGCCGGTCCGGGCCCCGGCACAGGGCCGGGGCGGACTGGCGCCGGCTTGTTTGGTGGACTTTGGTGTGGGCGGCATGTCTGGGAGAACCTGCCGTATCTTACGGGGCCCTGGATCCGGGAGGCCGGTCCGGTTGGGAGGAAGGATTCTTTGACGGGGAAGTTCCCGATGGAGAAATGCCGGACGAGGAACTGACCGACGAGGAGATCGACCGGCTCCTGGAGGAATATTTCAGCCGGACGGATGCGGGTCAGGGGACGGAGAAAGCCGGGGAGGCAGCCAAGGTGACGGCCCCCCAGCTCTTGATGGAGGCGGACGGAGACGGGTGGCTTACGTACACCCTGCCTGACGGCAGTTCCTTCGCCAGTTCCGTGCCCTGTGGGATGATCACCTCAGAGCCGGTGGAACTGAAGCTGCCCCCGGGGGCCGTGGCCATCCTGCGCCGGGATGATGCGGCGGAACCTTCTGTGAAATCCTGGCGTTTTGCGGAGAAAGGCAATTATCACATAAAACTTCTCATGTTTCAGGAGCCGGGAGGCAGCGCCGCAGATTACAACATCTATGAAGTGAATTTTTATTTTACCATTATCGGCGAGACAGACCGCACTCTGGGGGCATTCCCGGCCCCCGAAGGTTTTTTCATAAAAGAAGTAAAAAAGAACGGAAGAGAGCAGGAGATCCCGGAAGAGAGGTGTTTTTTTCTGGAGGAGGACGGGCGATATGAGATCTGCTGCCAGGCCCGGTCCGATCCGGGCATTCAGGTGAATGCAGAGTTTGTCAGGGATGCCACGGCTCCGTTTCTGTCTTTTTTACCGGAACCGGATCCTTCGGGTCATCCGGGGCCTGTGAAGTTTTATCCCTCGGAGGAGAACTGCCGGGTGACCGTCAGTTATAACGGAAGCCGGGGATACGCCGTGGGCAATGAGCTGACGGCGGCGGGAAATTATGAGCTGTCCGTAGAGGATGGGGCCGGCAACAGGAGAGTCTATCATCTGAGGATCCGGCAGACCTACGACCCGGTGGACAGACGGGTGATCCTGGCGGTCCTGCTGATGGCCGCCGCCGCGGCGGTGCGCCTGGTGCTGCTGAGAAGAGATATGAGAGTGCTGTAATGGTTTGTTATCGTTTCCTTTCTCTATGTGAGAGGGGGCGAATACAAAATAGTAAATCAAAACAAGGAGGAAGGAATATGTACTATTTATTGACAGCTGCCAATCCGTTTGAGACGGTGAGCAAACCCATCGTGGAGCTTCTGGATATGGCGTTGATGCCGGCTCTGGCCATCGTGGGAGCCCTGGGAGCCATCTACTGTATCATCCTGGGAGCGAAGCTGGCCAAGGCGGAGGAACCCCAGGACAGAGAGAAGGCGAAAAACAGCCTGAAAAACGCCATTGTGGGATTTGTACTGATCTTTGTGCTCATCGTGGTGCTGAAGCTGGGCATGGGCGCCATGAAGACCTGGATGGAAAACGCCACCAAGGCTCCGGCGGCTTCATTCCAGGCCCCTGGAAGCGCCGTGGTCTCCTGGCTCAGAGGGCTGCGGTGAGAGAAAGAGACACCCGGCAAGACGGATGGATTCATCTGAAGAAGGAGGACCCCCGGGTTTTACCGGCGGGTTCCCTCCCGGTCCGGGCCCCATATTACAGACCAGACGGGAGGTGCGGATTGTGAAAAGGATAATAACGGCGGCAGGTCTGGCGGTTACTGTATTTTTCACAGGCTGCAGCTCCCTGGCAGGTTCCATGGAAGTGGATTACAGGGAGATTCAGACTTCGGTGGCAGCAGAGGTGGCCACAGATGAGAACGGGGAGAACCGGCTGGGCATCACGGAGGAGGACAAGGAGATGCCCGACTATTTTCGGGACAACGTGACGGAGAGGCTGAAAAGTCTGGGAGGCAGGCCGGCGTTTCGGATCAAGGATGGCCACTCCCGGGAACCTGAGGATATGGAATGGTTTCAGACAGCAGGACTGAGGGCGGATAAGACCTTCATATACGGTTACGGGACCAGGGAGTCTTCCGGAAAAATGGTACACTGCGCAGCTTTCTATAACTATGAGACAGAACGGTTCCAGGTATTTCATGAGAATGTCTATGACAGGAGAGGGGAGACGGCGGGAGAGAAGGAATCCTTTTTTATCCAGGTGTGCGAACCGGGAGGAGACATTTTTGTCTATGACAACGGCTGGGGATCCCTCTATGACGGCTCCGGAAGACTGAAATTTCAGAGTGACATCGAAACTTTTATCAGAAAACAGTTTTTCGACGTATTTTCCGTGTCCGTGATCCATGCAGTGACAGACGGACAGAACCGGATCTATCTGGAGATCTCCATAGAGAAGGAGGAGATCCCGATCCCGGAGGGAGAAGAGACGGATTGGGAGTTTATGAGAGAAGGAGATCTGGAGGAGGAGACTGATGAGCTGGACGAGAATCTGGCGGAAAAGATGGAGACCAGGATTCTGGTATATGAATACAGGCCCATCAGCTCCGGCATGGATCAGAGAAATGACGCCTTTGAGGATCAAAAAAGAGCCTGGACCGCCCAGACAGAGGGAAGGGAATACACGACTCCTCCCGACGGGCCGGCAGACTGGGAGAAGGTCAGAGAGGATTATCCGGATCTCTGGGGCGGCGCCTATCTGGGAGGCATGGATGACATCAGAGTCTATCAGTGGAAAGGGGAACCGGCGTTTACAAAGGAGGAGGGGGTCACAAGCTTTCTGCCTCAGCCGGATACTTATGTCAATTTTAGAGATGTGAAAGAAAACTGGTTTCTGAAGGATCTGTTCATCCCCGTGGACAATAAGTACAGCGACCTGTTCGGAAAGACAAAATCATTTATTTACTACGAACCTCAGACCATTGAGCGGCAGTATACCCTGGTATGGGAAGAAGAGGAAGAGCAGACCGGCGGCGATTCGGGAGGCGGTACGGTAAGGCATGAGGAAGTCCATACCCAGGCCATCGGAGATATCAGGATCAAGAGGTATGCACCTCTGGAAAACGCCTATGTGGAATCCTACTGGGTCATGAACCCTGAACAGGCCGTGTCTCTGGGAATCTGTGTCAACGGCCAGATCCAGTGTACAGGCCAGGACCAGAAGGTCCGATGGATCCAGCCGGGAGGCTCCCTGAAAGACACTCCCTATAAGGTGACGGAAGAGACCCAGGCGGGAGCGTTTGTGGAGAACGGGACCGTGTACCATGTGGAGTACGGCAGGGATTTCATGTCTGTTGTCCAGGATCAGGTTCACGGCGGCCAGGGGGAACCGGTGAAGATTCTCTACGAAAAACTGGCAGGCAGCTACGAGGCCGGGGATTCTGTCCATGATGCGATTCTGGAGAAGAAGTACGAAGAGGATCTGCCTCAGGTGGAAAAGATCTACGGCAATGATTTTTATACGGAGGATCAGGTGATCCGCGCGGGGATCAGGCTGGACCAGGCCCTGGCGGACCGGCTTCGGGAAAAGGGCGCAGGGGGGCTCTGCACCTTGGCCGGCGGGGACAGCGCCGACGGATTTCTCCTAACCTCCGGTGAGAAAGGGCTGCTGTACTACGCGCCGGGGTCAGAAAAAAGCGTGGTGCTGGAAGAGGGCTCCTGGTTTCGCAGCTGGAAGCTGGGAGAGAACTATGTTTCCATAGGCTTTCCTGAAGGCGAGGCTCTCTACAGCGGAAACGACCAGGCTTTCGCCAGAGTCTATGAGTATGATCTGTCAGAGCTGTGCAACGAGACCATGGCCCGGTCTCTGGAGGAGATCCTGGCCCGGGAGGAGCAGGAGTCCAAAGAGGAGGAGTCCCGGAACGCTTCAGAGTCCGGGACAGAGACGGAGACCAGAGAAGATCCGCTTAAAACGTGGGATGAAAAGTACAAGGATAAATATGCCCAGACTTATCCCTCAGATGAAAGCAGGTAAGGATAGTTCAGATAACGGAAAGGAGAATGATCATGGCGTTGTTTGGAGGAAAGAAGGCTCAGGACTTAAGAAGCAGGGTCTGGGAGTTTGAGGAGTTTGAGAGATTTTTTGAAGAGGAGAATAAGAGGTCGGGGAATTCTAAATTGTTTCAGGAGGCAGCTAAGGCATTTCAGGATTTCGCGGACCTGAGGGGAACCGAGATCAACCGGGAGAACGCCGAGAGGATACTGGAGGCCAACCAGAAGCTGGTGGAGGCCTGCCGGGCTTACTCCCAGGCCAGGTCCGGGGCCGTCACATCCTCCGGCAGGGAGAGGCTGGCGGTGATAGACAGCCTGGCCATGTACCAGGAGGGCCTGAATCTGGATCAGGTTCGGGACATGAGGGTCATGAGAGAGAATGAGGGGAAGACCTGGGAGCAGCTGATCGCCTTTTCCATGTCCTCCACCAGACTGCCCCAGGGGAAACGGGAGGTAGTGGGCGACCAGGTCAATGTGAGATTCAAGGTGGAGGTGGACGGCAGGACCGGCTTTTTCACAGAGGAAAAAACCGTTGACGATATCTACACGGCAGTGGATAAGATCGTGGGCCGGATTGACGGGAAGACCAACAGAGATCTGAAAGAGGCGCTGGATAGGAAGGACCACTATATCGCGGACAGGCTGGCTGTAATGAAAGGCAAAACAGGACGAAACAAGGATGGATACGAATATAAGGCTACGACCCCGCTTATGTGCGATATCGGGGAATTCTGGCATCAGATGGAGAGATGGTCCATGCCCAAGGGGGAACTGGGGAGAGAGGTGGTGGGAGACGAGGACAATCTTGAGAAGGCTTCCGAGATCATAAAAGATTACAGGAAACAGCTGACAGAGGAAGGGTCTGATCTCAGCGAAAAACGGAAAAGAGAACTCATGGGGCAGGCTATAGAATCTGTTTTGGGGGATAAAGGGGCCTATGAGGATTTAGAAAGGCTTTTGGACAAAAACAGAGAATTTCTCATGAGAGCCTCGGACTATTCCCAGTCCCTCGAAGCCGCCAGCGCCGCAGGGGGATATCGGTACGCGAAGCTGGGACTGATTCAGATTCGGGCCGTGACCGGGGACAGAAAGCAGCAGGCGGCTCTGGATGAGGCCATCGCCGACGGACAGCTGGCCTATGAATGTTCCTCTGTCTCATCGGAAGAACTGGAGAAGGCCGCCACGGCGTGGACAGTGGGAAAAATGAAATACGGGGATGAGCTGACAGCCCGCAACATCGCCACCTCCAGGATGGCGGAGCTTCTGGGTATCGGTCATATTGTGGCCCATTCCGAGAAGATGCAGGTCCTGTCAGAGGACGGCAGGGTCATGAAGGGGTGTTTTATGGAGATGGCCAGGGGAATCGATCTGGATTCCAGGGACCCCAGGGTTCAGGCCATGATCGAGCAGGTGGAAGTGGCCAACACGCCCAGCTTTGTAAAAGACATTACCACTATAGAGGCCTTTGACTTTCTCTGCGCCCAGAATGACCGCCATGCCCGCAACATGCTCTATCAGCTCAGCGAGCCAGATGTCAACGGGAAGCGTTCCATCACGGGGATTCAGGGAATCGACAATGACCTTTCTTTCGGCAATAAGGATGAACAGGTTTCCATGCACCAGGGTTTTTTGCGGGATATGGTGTTTATAGACAGAGAACTGGCGGGGAGGATCTGGGCCCTGGATAAAAATTCCCTTCAGTTTGCCCTGGGAGATCTTCTGGGACAGGATCAGATCGATGTCATGGCCAAAAGAGTGGAGCGGTTCCAGAAGCATATGAAGGAGAACATGGTTGAGATTGAACCCGGAGGCTGGGAACTGAAGGAATACTCCATGGACCAGCCGGCGGACAAACTGGATAAAAGAGGAAAGAACTACGTGCAGGGACTGAAGAAGCTGGATGACGGCATCAACGAAAGAGTGGGGCCTGTGGCCTTCTCGCCCAGCAAAAACTATAATATTATACGGGGATTCAAACAGGCTAAACAGCGAATCGCCAAAGAAAGAACCGAGAGGGAACAAGGGCCCAGGGAACAGGAGAAGCCTC
The DNA here is from genome assembly GCA_910586845.1 of uncultured Hungatella sp. GTDB lineage: Bacteria > Bacillota > Clostridia > Lachnospirales > Lachnospiraceae > UBA3402. Next base: position 19,032 of record CAJUJV010000013.1, on the reverse strand, counting down.
AGAAAGTTTCCATATCCGTAAAAGATTTTGTGGACTCCCCGGCGGCCAGGCCCAGCAGAAGACCTTCCAATGTCTCTCTGGGAAAACACAGGGAGAGCGTGGCGAAAAAACAGGAGCAGGCAGTAAAAGGCGGACCCACGGTCTGACAGGCGTGTGAGAAAGGGGACAGAATATGGGATTGTTCGGAAAAAAGAAGGCAGAGGTTCCCCAAGACGGGAAATGGACCTTTGAGGAATTGGAATGGTATTTTCAGAAGGAAGGCAGAAAAAGGGGGAATTCTCCCTATTTTCGGGAGGTGGCCGACGCGTTCCGGGATTTTGCCCGCCTTCAGAGGGAGCCTGTGGATGAGGGAAAGGCCATTGACATGGTGAAAGCCGATGTCAGGCTTAAGGAGGCCTGCCAGGCCTATGAGGAACACCGCCGGGATGCCATCACCGACGCCGGAAAAGAGCGGCTTAAGGCAGTGGCCGGCCTGGAGGAATTTCGCGGCGGCTTAAACCTGGACCAGGCCCGTGACATGAGGGTAGTGCGGGAAAACAAGGGGAAAACCTGGAGAGAAGCCGGACCGTTTCAGACCGCTTACCTGGAGGTGGACCCGGAGAAGCTCCAGGTCACAGGGGAGGCTGTGAGCCAGCGGATCAAAGTCACCTACGGCGACAAGAAAGGCTTTTTTACAGAACGGTTTGTACTGGAAAACGTAGACACCCAGCTGAACCGGTACACGGCCGAGATCGGCCAGAGGGGAGACCAGGCCCTGGGAGAGGTCTTCCAGGATCACAGAGACCAGATCAAAACCATCCTGGACGATGTGGCCGTCACGGGAGACACCATGAGAAACGATTCCCTGCGGCTCCATCTGGGAGACAGGTGCAGGGAGCTTCTGGAGGATCCGGACCCTGAAAGACAAAGGATCGGCCAGAGGATTCTGGGAGATAAGAGGGTCTTCGAGGGGGCTCTCCAGGTTCTGGACAATTTCAGCACCAAAATCGCCATGGAATTTCAGGGGATGGCAGATGCCGCTCAGAAAGATGAGGTCATGAACCGGGCACTGAAGGTGAAAAGAATGGAGATGAAACCAGAGGTATTCGCGTTTCTTCAGGAGCATAAAGAGATTCTGAAAGAAGTCCCTCTGGAGAAGATGGAGCTGACCCGGGCCGAGAGAGACCGGCAGTGCGTCATCCTGGGCCTGACTCAGCTGAAAGAGTCCATGGATCAAACTTCTGAAAAGGGAAGGACCCAGGCGGAGGCTGTGGGAAGAATGCTCCAAAACGAGGAACTGATTGACCGGTGCGTTCATTTCGGAAAGGCGGCCAGAGTGTCCCAGACAGCGGCGGACGCGGGAAATCTGTCCGTGGACCAGGGGGATGAGCTGACCTCCCGCAACATCGCTTCCTCCCGGATCGCGGAGCTTTTGGGCATCGGGAACATTATCGCCCACTCGGAGAAGATGACGGTCAAGGCAGGGGACAAGGTGATGACAGGCTGCTTTATGGAGTTCGCCGAAGGGTCCGACTTAAACGCCCAAACGGCGCGGACAAAGCACAAATTGACCAACATGGCTGTAACGCCTACGGCAGGCTTCAACAAAGATATGACCACTCTGGAGATCTTTGACTATCTGTGCGCTCAGAATGACCGGCATACGGGAAACATGTTCTACAAGCTGAGCGAAAAGGAGAACAAGGATGGAAAGTACCTGATCGAAGGCATCCAGGGCATTGACAGCGACCTTGCCTTCGGGGCGGAGGACATTGAGATCTTTAAAAACCAGGGACGGCTGTCGGATCTGATCTTTATCGACGATTCCCTGGCCGACAGGATTGAGGGGCTGAACCGGGACGCTCTGGAATACGCCCTGGGGGACCTGATTCCTCAGAACCAGATCGACAAGATGATGGAGCGGGTGGAGAAATTCCAGCGGCATATGACAGACAATATGGTCCGGATCAAAGACGGGAAGTGGGACCTGGAAGAGTACGCCATAGACGCTCCCGAGGAAGGACTGAAGGAGAGGGGAAAAAGGTATGTAAAAGGCCTGCAGAACCTGTTCACTCCCGGGGAGAACGACAAAAATCACAAGATCGGCTATATCCGGGAGGAGATGGACGCCTACAGGGCCCGGAGAGAGGCGGACCCCAACCGGGTGGCCCTCAGCTTTAAAGAGCTGAAAGAATGGGAGGCCCGGGAAAACGGGAACCGGGCAAGAAGGGAGCGGATTCCCGGAAAACCTGTTCTGGGGAAGTACCGGGAAGAGCAGGCTGCCAAAAAGGCTCCGGAAAATGGGCTTTCTGCCCCTGAGTCCGAAACCAGGGGGCAGAAACAGGAGAAGTCCCCGAAGAATAAGGGACAGGCAGTGCTGACCCTGGCGGTGATCCTTACGGCGGCTTTGAGCGCCGGGGCTGCTTTCCCCTCCATGGCCGGGGAGCTTTCCTGGAGCCGGCGGGATGACGGCTGGCACTGTTACCTGGAGGACGGCAGCCCGGCCCTGGGCTGGGTGGAATATCAGGGCAAATCCTACTACCTTGTGGAAGGGGGGCTGGCTCTGACAGACCGGCTCACTTCTGACGGATACTATGTGGATGGGGACGGAGCCTGGTATGAGAGGAGAGAGGAGATCCTGGACATTGCCTTTACGGCTCCCCACAGAACGGCTTCAGCAGAGAGCCAATGGAGCGGGAAGGAGAGTATGGAGAAGCTGTGTCACAGGCTGAACCAGGATCTGGGGGACCAGTCAGCCTACCGCATGCGGATGGGGGACCAGGAGATCGAATATGTAAAGCTGGAGACGGTTCAAAGCGGTTCTTCTTCCGGAAAAAGCCGGCAGACAGGCACGAAAAAAACGGTGCTCCTGGGGCTTTACCGGGAACCGGATCAGGGGAGATTTCGTCTGGATATCCGTCTGGATCTGGATTCCGGCAACGGATACCTTGTCCTTAAGGCCATGGCCTGTCAGATATCCCAGGTCCCGGAGATCCTTACGGAGAGCCTTTACAGTGCGTGGGAAAAAGACAACAGGTGGGGGATCAACAGAGAGAGGCAGGTGCGGGCAGGAGACTGCATGATCCTTTACGTTCCCGGAGACGGATACGGAAGATTTTATATCAGCCCGGCAAAGGAAGGAAATTGACATATGGATAACCAGTGGAAGGATCTGAAGATCATAAAAGATTTTTTTCAGGTTGGGGAGGATGGACAGATGCCGGAAGGCTCCCGGATGCTCCTGGAGGCCATGGAACGAAAAGAATTTGGACAGGGACAGGACATTGTCACAGTGGGGGCACAGCCTGACGACGGCATGTATATCATCCTGGAGGGGGATGTTCACGTGCTGACGGCAGAGGGAGTTCTGATCAATGAGCTGGGGCCCGGTGACGTGGTGGGAGAACTGGCTCTCATTAAAGAAGATGTGAGAAAGGCCACGGTCCGGGCGGTGACAGGGACAGTCTGCGCCAATATTTCCAGAAGCCTGTTTCTGGAGATCGCGGAGGCCAACCGGAAAGTCTACGGCGCCCTTCTGGAACTGCTCTATACGAAGACAACCATGATGGTTACCGAGAGAGAACGGTTAAAGTCGGAGATCGAGATTGCCTCCAGGATCCAGACAGGATTTCTGCCAAAATCCTTTGACCGATTCTGCAGCCTGCCGGATGTAAAGATCACGGCTCGTATGAAACCGGCCAAGGGAGTAGGCGGAGACTTTTATGACGTGTTTCTCATCGACGAGACCAGACTGTGTTTTCTGGCGGCGGATGTGTCGGGGAAGGGGGTTCCGGCCGCTCTGTTTATGACTCTGGCCAAAACCCACATCAAGAATTATATGATGCTGGACATCCCTGTGGCGGAGGTGGCAGAGCTGGTGAACAACCGGCTCAACGAAGACAATGAGGAAGAACTGTTCGTCACCGCCTTCCTCTGTGTCCTGGACACCGTAAGTCATCGGCTTACCTATGTCAATGCAGGCCACAACAAGCCCTATATCAGCAGAGCAGGGGCGCCTTTTAGCCAGCTGGAGTGCCGGGTTGATTTTGTCCTGGGGATCATGGAGGAGATGACATACACCCAGCAGGAGACCTGGCTTGGGCCGGGGGAGCGCCTCTGCCTGTACACAGACGGAGTGACAGAGGCCTTTGATACCGACGGGGAGATGTTCGGAGATACAGGGCTGGAAAAGTCGCTGAACCGCCATATGGCGGAGGCGGGGGAGCCGGAGCGGTTCATAGAGCTTCTCTATGAGGATGTGGAAGCCTTTGCCCGGGGAGCGGATCAGTCGGATGATATCACCGTAGTTTATCTGGCAAGATAGGAGGATCAGGATGGAGGATGGATTGAGGGTAAGATTCTGGGGAACCAGAGGCTCCATGGCAGCTCCATTTCCCGACAGGATGGGTTACGGGGGAAATACAAGCTGTGTGTCCGTAGAGTGGGACGAGGGTCTGGCGGTGTTTGACGGCGGCACGGGAATCATGGCTCTGGGACGGCAGATCGAGGACGAGATCCGGAAGGGAGTAAGAGATCAGGGACAGAGGCTCCATGTATTTGTAGGTCATCTCCATCTGGATCATGTCATGGGGATCCCTCTGTTTCCCTGCCTGTTCCGGCAGGGGGCAGCCGTGGAGCTGTATGGACCCGGCGGGAAGGAACATTCTTTCCGGCAGCGCCTCTCGGCCATCATCGGACATCCTTACTGGCCTGTTTCCGTGGAACAGGTTCCGGCACGGCTGGCATGGCACGAAGCCGAAGACGGGGAGAGATGGCAGCTTCCGGGACAGGTCACGGTCAGGGTCATGAGATCCAGACATCCCGACGGCTGTGTTTTATATCGTCTGGAAAAAGGCAGCCGGTCCGTGGTCTACGGCCTGGACTGCGAGCTGGAGGAGGAGACGGGACTCTTCTGGGGCAGATACCGGGAATTTGCCAGAGACTGCAGCGTCCTGATCTTTGACGCCCCTTATGAGGAGGAAAACTACGGCAGGTTCAGAGGATTCGGCCACGGTTTCTGGCAGCAGGGCATCCGAATGGCAGAAGAATGCGGCGCGGAGTGTCTGTGTATCAGCCATCATGACTGGGGGAGCTCCGACAGCCGGCTGGAGATTACAGAAAAGGAAGCCTGCCGTTATGGGGCGGCCAGAGGGGTGAAGGTATTGTTTGCCAGAGAAAATGCAGAAGTCTGTACCGGCAGCTGCAAAAAAGGCGGGTACGGAGGAACCGGGAGATGAAGAACGAGGGCAGAAAGACATTTTTGGGGACAGCGGCTGTCTTTTTCGTCTCGGCGCTGATCCTGTACCGGAGCGCCGCCGGCTTCTGGGATGCCGGTATCCTGGACCGGATGCATCAGCGGCCGTCGGTAACCAATAAAAAGATTTATATCATCGCCATCGATGACAGGACGCTGGAACGGTACGGTTCTGTCAGTTCCTGGAGCAGAGAGATCCCGGCCGGGCTGGTGGAGATCCTCACGGAGGATCCGGAGAAGAAGCCTGCGGTCATAGGATTTGACGTGATCTACAGCGAGAGGGGAGACGAGGAAGGCGACCTGAGGTTTGCCCGGGCCTGCAGGGAGGCAGGCAATGTGGTGGCTGCTTTCAGTTTTTCTTTCAAAGCCATGCCCGGGGATCCTTTTCATGTTGATCATGTGATCGCTCCCTATAAGGAATTAAGGGATCAGGTGAGTCTGGGATATGCCAACACGACCGTGGACCCGGACGGATACGTGCGTCAGGCCATGGCATGGATGGATTATGAGGGGGAGAGATACTTAAGCCTGTCTTCCAGGATCTACCGGTCATATGAAGAAAGCAGGGGAAGAGAGGCCAGATTTCCCTCCGTATACGGCAGAAATAACAGATTCTATTTTTCCTATTCGGGAAAACCCGGAAGTTATAACACAGTATCCATGGCAGATGTACTTGACGGCACCGTGGATCCTGTGCTGTTCCGGGATGCTATCGTGCTGGTAGGCGCCTATGCGGCGGGTATGCAGGACTCCTATACTCCGGCCATCTCTCACAACAGCCAGATGTATGGTGTGGAGATCCACGCCAACATTATTGAGGCGCTTCTGGAGGGAAGGACTCAGCTTCCTCTTTCTCCGGTGATCTACGGCCTGGGGGCAGGGCTTGTCTGTGCCCTCTTTTTCCTGGGAAGCCGGAAAGGGAAGATCGGGATCACCCTCATCTCCCTGGCGGCCGCAGCAGTTGTCGATGTGGTCCTGGTCAGAGTGATGTATCGGAGAGGGATCCTGATGCCGGCGGCGCCGCTTCCCGTCCTTCTCGCCATCATAAGCCTGGGGCGGATCATCCAGGGATATGCGGGGGAGATTCTCCGCAGACGAAGGGTGGTCAGCGTGTTTAAACAGTATGTAGCTCCCCAGGTTGTGGACAAGATCAGCAGGGACGCCGACTTTCAGCTGGTACTGGGGGGAGAGAACCGTCATATTGCTGTTCTTTTCGTGGATATCCGCGGGTTTACCACCATGTCTGAAAACTTAAGGCCCGAGGAAGTGGTGGAGATCCTCAACGAATATCTGGACCTGACCACCAGATCTATCTTCGACAACGGCGGTACTCTGGATAAGTTTGTAGGGGACGCCGCCATGGCGGTGTTCAATGCACCCTTTGAGCTGGACGACTACATTTTCAGGGCAGTGTCCACGGCGTGGGACATGAAAGAGAAAGCAGAAGCCGTTTCCGGCAGGGTTGAAGAGCGGTTTGGAAACAAGGTGAGCTTCGGTGTCGGCATCCACTGCGGCGAGGCCGTAGTGGGGAACATCGGCTGTGAATTCCGAATGGATTATACGGCCATCGGCGATACGGTCAACACGGCGGCCCGGCTGGAGAACCACGCCGCAGGCGGTCAGATCCTTATCAGCGATTCTGTTTATGAGGCCATAAAAGACAGGATCCAGGCCTGTCCTATAGGGCAGATTCCACTGAAGGGTAAGAGCAACGGAGTGTTTGTGTATCAGGTAGACGGAGTGAAAAAATAGATGAGCCGAAAGAACAGGGTGCTGCTCCATGGAGCCGTGTTTGCAGGAACGCTGATATTTCTGTGGCTTCTGCTCACCGGTGCCGCGGCCATACCCAATGAAGCGCTGAAACAGAATATGATCCGAAGCGCTCTCAGCTATAAAGACAGGGATCCTTTTTCCTTTGAGAACGGAGGAAAATGGAACGCCATCAGCGATAATTACGCCGATGTGATCCTCCTGAATCTCAGCTGGAACATGGGCCGGGGCGATCCGTTTCTCTGCGCCCTGGATACCTGGTACTACAGCGGTGAGGAGCTGGGGGAAAACGGAGGGTTCTATCTGGCGGTGACAGAGGAAGATACAGAACCTGACACAGACTACACCAGGTACTGGCACGGTACAGGGCTGATGGTGCGGGTATGCCATCTTTTCACGGACGTGGAGGGGATGAAGACGGTGGGATTCGCCGCAGTCCTGGTACTGGCCCTGGGAACCGCAGGGATCCTGGCGGCGAGGGGCCATTATGACATGGTCGCATGTCTTTTTTTGTCCATGGCAGCCGTTCAGATCTGGAATATCCGCCTGAGTTTGGAATATGAGCCTGCTTTTGTGATCTGTTTCCTCTTGTGTCCTCTGTACCTGATACTGGAGAGAAAAGGAGATACCTGGCTGACCTGCCTGTCTGTGGCCGGCGGGGTCATGACCGCGTTTTTTGATTTTCTTACTACGGAGACCGCGGTCATCCTGGTCCCGCTTCTGCTGGTGACGGCAGTCAGGGCCAGGGAGGGGAGAATGGGGACTTTCAGAGAAGGATTCGGCGTCGTGTTCTGGTGCGTTTTCTGCTGGCTTCTCGGATATGGAGGAACCTTTGTGGCAAAATGGACCGCCGTATCCCTGATCACCGGCGAGAACCGGTTTCGTCTGGCGGCTTACTGGGCGGAAAAAAGGATAAACGGCGGTCTTCCGGGGGAAACCCCCTCTTCCCTGCCCATCCGGATGCTCTCAGCAGCGGCGGCCAATCTGACTGTCATGTTCGGAGGATGCAGCCGGGTGGAATGGTCCGGAGTCGTCAGAGGATTTCTGATCTTTTTGTGTGTTCCCGTTTTTTTGCCCTGCCTGTATTCCGGGGACAAAAGAAACAGGGAAGCAGGGGGGATTCTTTGTCTCCTGGGAGCGGCAGTGTTTGTGCGGTATCTGGTTTTAAGCAATCATTCCTGGCTTCATGCTTTTTTTACCTACCGCGCCCTCATAAGCCCGGTTCTGGCTGTTTTTCTGATCATGGCTCTGACCATGGAATTTCCAGGGAGAAAAAGATGAAAGAAATGGAACTTACGATTCTCATGCCCTGTCTCAATGAGAGCAGAAGTCTGGCCTTCTGTATCCGTCAGGCGCAGAATTATATCAGAACAATGGGAGTCTGCGGAGAGATTCTGGTTGCGGACAACGGCAGTACCGACAATTCCCGCCAGATTGCCGCAGACTGCGGAGCCCGGGTGGAAAAGGTGGCTGCCAGAGGGTACGGCAATGCCATCATGGGGGGGATCCGTGCTTCCGGAGGCCGGTATATCGTCGTAGGAGACTGCGACGGCAGCTATGACTTTTCTGAATGCGGACTTTTTCTGGAGAAGCTTCGGGAAGGATACGGGCTGGTAGTGGGCAACCGCTATCTGGGGGGCATGGAGAAAAAGTCCATGGCTTTCTGGCACCGGTATGTGGGAGTGCCTGTGCTGTCCATGATCGGCCGGAAGCGGTACGGAGTAGACATCGGGGATTTTCACTGCGGTCTCCGGGGATTTGACAGAGAGAAAGCTCTGGCTCTGGATCTGCAGTGCGGCGGTATGGAGTTTGCCACGGAGCTGATCGGCCGGTTTGCCCGGGCGGGAGAGAGAATATGCGAGGTTCCTGCAAAACTGTACCGTGACAGACGCTGCGGTCCCTCCCATCTGAGGACGATCCCCGACGGATGGAGGCATCTGCGGCTGATGTTTGAAAGTGAAAAAACAGGGAAGGCAGGATGAAAAAAGGAGGGACATTTGTGGGAAGAGGAAGATGGAAAGGCCTGCCTGGCCTTTGGATAGCCGCGGTTCTGGCGGTCTTTCCGGGGCCGGTTACCGTCACGGCAGAGGATGTGCCCTGGGAAACGGCCAGCCCCGGCTCGGCACTGAAGCAGGAAAACGGAACACCGGGAGACGAGACCGGGCCGCTGACATCGGATAAGGAGACTGCCGGGGCCGGACAGGCGAAAGACGAGACCGGACCGCTGACATCGGATGAAGAGACAGCTGGGACCGGACAGCCGGGAGACGAGGCCGGACCGCTGACATCGGATGATGAGACAGCCGGGGCCGCACTTCCGGAAGAAGGGGCCGGGGCTGCCACATCGGAAGAAGAGACAGGATCCACGGAATCGGGAGAGGAAACCAGGCCTGCCACATCGGAAGAAGAGACGGGATCCACGGTGCCGGAGGAGGAATCCTCCGTGGCGGCATACCTGTATCAGGGCAGCCGGGAGATCCTGGCCGGCGGAGTCATCGACGCGGCGGAAGAGGGCATGAGCCGGATCACAGTGGAATTTGACAGGGCATTCGGAGATCAGGAACCTTTTCAGAATATTGAGATCCCTCTGGACCAGAAACTGAAGGGCTGGAGGTTATGGGGTTATAATTCCGGCAGCGGTTTTGTGGGGCAGGATCTGTATGAGATTCCCGGAGACGGTCAGATCTCTGCCTCTCAATATCAGGATTTTAACACAGATCCGGCAAACGATTCCCTCCTTGTCATCCCCCTCTGGAGAAATGCCAGGGAGATCCTGGACGGAGACTTGCTGGAGATGCGCGCAGGAGACGATTGTATCCTGTCAGAAGGAATGTGGACCGTAGACGGAGACAGCACCGTGTATTCCGGAGGACGGACTGTCTATGGGGCAAGGGACGGAATCTTTACGTTCCGCAAACAGGAGTAAAAGGAGCGGTTATGATACAAAAAACCATATTGATGAAGGCGGCGGCAGCAGTTGTGGGGGCGGCGGTGATCACGGGGGCAGCCATAGCCGTTACACATCTGTCCAAAAAAGAAGAATCTTACCGCTCTATCCTGATCTATGAGCTGAAGGGAAAGGCAGAGATCGAGAGGGAGGGCGCGGGTACCATAAGCGGGGCGGAAAATCTGTACCTGGAATCCGGCGACCTTTTTACCGTGGCAGCTGAAAGCTTTACCCGCCTCCGGCTGGATGATGATAAATTTGTTTTGGTTGAGGAGGATTCCGTCCTCTCCATTGAGGCGGCAGGAACAAAAGAAGATTCCAGGACCAGGATTCATCTGACGCAGGGAGCCATCGTCAACGAGCTGCGGAATCCTCTCAGTTCCGCCTCCGTGTATGAGGTGACGACTCCCAACTCCGTCATGGCGGTCCGGGGGACCGTCTTTCGGGTGGAAGTGTTCCTAGATGAAAAAGGAGAAGTTTATACCAGATTGTCTGTCTTTGGGGGACAGGTCGCATCCCGGCTGATCTACCCCGACGGGACCAGGGCTGAGGAGGTACTGACAGAAGGGGGCAGAGAGGTGATTATCCACAGCAACGAGGACCTGACAGAATATCTG
>CAJUJV010000013.1:7644-8455 GCA_910586845.1 uncultured Hungatella sp. | reverse complement strand
AGCCAGGGAAATTTCATATCAGGATCTTCCTCCCCAGGTTCTTTACAGTCTTCTGGACATGGCGGAGGGAGGCGCCGGGCCTGAGGGGATCTCCCCGGAGGAACTGAGAGAACTGATCCGGGCCATGGAACATATGGAGGAACAGGAAAACCGGAAGGAGACAGACCCGAAGGAGACATCGGAAACCGTCCGGACAGCCGAGAGTACCGAAGAATCCCGGAGAGAGGAAGAGACAAAAGAGGCAGACGGACAAAAAGAGCCGGACAGAGACCAAAAACCGGGACACCGGCCGGACAGGGAAAGCGCGGCGGAGCAGGAGACTGTGCCGGAGACGGCCGGGACATCAGAAGAACCGTCTTCTGCCGGGACAGAGGAGACCGGAACCTTGCCGGAAGAGACGCCGGAAGCCGGCCGGGAGAACGGCAGCCACAGATACAGTTATGACGATGACGACGATGATGACGACGGAGGCGGTTCTGGCGGAGGAAGGCCGTGGGAAAGCTCCACGGAGACCCGGCCGGAAAATCCCGGGGAAACTTCCTCAGAGCATCCCCCGGAATCCTCTACGGAGCAGTCCTCAGAAAGTCAGGAAGAGACCTCAGAAGAGCCGACAGGACCTTCCGGGGAAACGCCGGAAGAATCCTCAGGGGAATCTGAGCCTGCATTCTGTACCGTCACATTTCTGTATGAGGGCGCAGTGTTCGGGACACAGCAGGTGGAAAGAGGACAGTGTGCGGCCATGCCGTGGCTGAATCCGGAGACAGGAGGCGGATGGGAATTTGATTTTGACAGTTCGGTTACGGAGGATACG
>CAJUJV010000013.1:0-7634 GCA_910586845.1 uncultured Hungatella sp. | reverse complement strand
TCCTGGAAACAGAATGATATGCCTTAAGCGAAATTTCTTTATAAAACGACGGTAATGTGATAGACTTAGAATACAACACAGACATTTAGTCAGGAAGGGAGCAGGGAGGATGAGCTATGACATTATCGTGCTGGACCTGGACGGCACACTGACCAATCGGGACAAAATCATAACCCCCAGGACAAAAGAGGCTCTGATGAAAGCACAGGATATGGGAAAGACCGTGGTGCTGGCATCCGGGCGGCCGACGCCGGGAGTCATGCCTCTGGCGAAGGAGCTGGAGCTGGAAAAGCATGGGGGGTATATCCTGTCCTTTAACGGCGGGATGATCGTCAACTGCCAGACAGGGGAGATCGTATTTTCCAGGCAGCTGCCGGTCGAGATCAACAGCAAGGTCATCGATCTGGCCAGAGAGCATCGGGTGGATATCATGACTTATGAGGGGGACCGGATCATAGCAAGCGACGCTTCTTATCAGTACGTTGCTCTGGAGTCCAGGGCCTGCCGTATGGAGATAAAGGAGATCCGTGACACGGAGGATATGAAAAAGTATGTGTCTTTTCCGGTGCCCAAGTTTATCCTCACTGACGACGGAGACTATCTTGCCATGGTAGAGCCCAGAGTAAAGGCAGCCATGGGAAAGAATTTCAGCGTCTACCGGTCGGATTCCTATTACCTGGAGATCCTGCCCAAAGGCATCGACAAGGCCGCTTCCCTGGAACGTTTTCTGGAAACGACAGGTTTTCACAGAGAAAAGATGATCGCCTGCGGAGACGGATATAACGATCTCGCCATGATCCGGTTTGCCGGTCTGGGAGTGGCTATGGAGAACGGAGTGCTTCCTGTGCGTCAGGCTGCGGATTACATCACTCTGTCCAACAATGATGACGGCGTGGCCCATGTGGTGGAAAAATTTATGCTTTCTTCTCAGTGAAACTATGGACTTTACAATTTTACTGTGCTAAAATATTCCTCAGAAGACGCCAAAGCTGTCCTATATGTTTTCGTCGGACGGCGGCCAAAAAGAGCAGGACAGCTCTGAGAAAGTCTGAAAAAGGGGAACAGGAAATGAACAAAAAGATCAAGACAGAAGCGGTGGATCACTTATTTGAGGCCGTTCTGACTCTGGAAAGCCCGGAAGAGTGCTATGCGTTTTTCGAGGACGTCTGCACGGTCAATGAACTGCTGTCGCTTTCCCAGCGTTATGAGGTGGCCCGGATGCTCCGGGATAAGAAGACATACCTGGAGATCGCAGACAAGACAGGAGCTTCTACAGCCACCATCAGCCGGGTCAACCGCTCTCTGAATTACGGCAATGACGGGTACGACATGGTATTCGCCCGTCTGGGAGGAAAAACTGAGGGGGGGACATAACAGGTTTTCCGTTCGTGATCAGGACAAAAAAGAAATAGCTGCATGAGCTATTTCTTTTTTTTGCCTTTAAGCGGATATTCCTTTTCAATCTCATCGATCAGCAGTTCCATAATATGTTTCTTTAAGTACACGTCAAAACCGAGAGCGCAGATAAAAGAAAACAGCTGCAGATACTCCTGATCAGCCGGTTCCGGAGAGTCCTCCCCTCCTTCGGGCCCGGGCTCCTGTTCCGTATGCTCCTGGGAAAAGGTCTTCATGGAGGAACGGAACTTTTTCAGGATGTCCTCCTTCAGACGCTTCATCTGCTCCTTCTCCAGAGAAAAAATCTCCCGGTAAATGTCTTCCAGAGACCGGCCTTCAGGGTCCGCGGCCTGGCCTTCTTTATCCCGGTCAGAAGAAAAATGCTGGTCCGTCACAGGGGCGAACAGGACTTCAATGTCGCGGAACGAAAGCATATTTTTAAAATAGTAGATAAAGATCAGCAGCAGGGTGTGCTCCTTGGTGTATTTCTTCCGCACGGGAGGAGGGAGGAGGTTGTTCTTGGCGTAATTGTTGATCATGGTCTTGGTCAGGACCTTATCCTCGGGATAACGTCTGGTCTTCTCCAGCCTCTCGTCCATGAACGTGGTCAGCTGATCCATATAAAGGGGAATATCGGGGATCTGTTCCGGCTTCACATAATCAAGGGTGTCCAGCCAGGAAAGAATCTCCCGAAGCAGTTCTTCAGTCAGTTTCATCTTTTCACCTCATGGCTATTATATAGTTTTCAAAACCAGATGGCAAGAGGAATTTTGAAAGAACACTCTTTTTTCCGCCTCCGCATACCATAAACTATGCGAGAGGAGGTATAACATGAAATCAAAGCTGGAAGTAAAGGACCTGTGCTATTCCTATCACACTCTGGAGGGAGAGACACAGGCCCTTTCGAATATATCATTTAACGTGAAGGAAGGAGAATTTTTTGTCATCGCGGGCCCTTCGGGATGCGGAAAATCTACTCTGCTCTCTCTTCTGTGCGGACTCATAGAGCCTGAGAGCGGAACAATCGCCATCGATGGGGTTCCGGGAAAAGACAGCCATGCGGTAATGGGATACATGCTTCAGAGAGACCATCTGTTTGAGTGGAGGACTATTTTTGACAATGTGTCTCTGGGGCTGGAGATCAATCACCGTCTTGATGAGGGATCACGAAAAGAACTGGACCATATGCTGGATACTTATGGTCTGCTTCAGTTCCGGGATGCGAAGCCTGCACAGCTGTCAGGAGGGATGCGGCAGAGAGCGGCCCTGATCCGCACTCTGGCTCTCAAACCGGATATTCTTCTCCTGGATGAACCTTTTTCCGCGCTGGATTATCAGACAAGACTGGAAGTGTGCGACGATATCAGCTCGATTATCCGCACACAGAAAAAAACCGCCATCCTCATCACCCATGATCTGTCCGAGGCCATTTCCGTGGCTGACAGGATCCTGGTTCTGAGCAGCAGGCCGGGCAGGGTAAAAAATGTGATTCCTGTTCCTTTTTCCGACCAATGTATCAGGCCTCTACAGCGCAGAAACGCGCCGGAGTTCACCATGTATTTTAATCAAATATGGAAGGAGCTGAGAGATCATGACTGAACCTTCCCTGTCTCAGCAGGAATTTCTTGCCAAAGAGAAACAGCACAGACTTCAGGTAAAGATCTGCCGGTCCATGGTTTTCGTACTGCTGCTGGCAGTGTGGGAATTGTGTGCACAGCTGGGCATTATCGATTCGTTTATCTTCAGTTCCCCCATAAAGATATGGGGGTGTTTTCTGAAAATGGCAGAAGACGGAACCATTTTTTTTCATACGGGAGTTACGCTTCTGGAAACCCTGATCAGTTTCTTTCTGGTGGTGCTGATCGGTGTTGCGGCTGCGGTGGCTCTGTGGGCCAGCCGGGGGCTTTCCGAGGTGCTGGAACCCTATCTGGTGATGCTCAACAGCCTGCCCAAGTCTGCCCTGGCGCCGCTTCTCATCGTGTGGCTGGGCAACAATATGAAGACCGTCATCGTTGCGGCGGTGTCCGTGGCAGTCTTCGGTTCCATCCTGACCCTGCACACCGGATTCATGCAGACAGACCCGGATAAAATCCGGCTGATCCGGTCTTTAGGCGGTACCAAAAGGGATATTCTCACCAAGGTCCTGATCCCGTCATCCATCCCTCTGATCGTCAGCAATATGAAAGTCAATGTGGGACTGTGCCTGGTGGGGGTGATCATCGGAGAATTCCTTTCCGCCAGGGCGGGACTGGGATACCTGATCATCTATGCATCTCAGGTGTTCAAGATGGATCTGCTGGTAATGTCTATCGTGATTCTGTGCATCCTGTCTACCGTTCTCTACCAGGTGATCGCGGAATCAGAGAAACGTTTTTTACAGAAACACCGATGAAAACACAGATAAGGCTGCCGTATCCGGAGATCTCCGGTGCGGCAGCCTGCTGTTTAAATGATGACGCTGCTGGTCCACTGATACTTTCTCGCCTCACTGCAGCATAGAGTCCACTTTTTCGCACACCAGGCGGATATATTCCCCCAGCCCGGCTTCCCCGCATCCGACGATGTAGTGGTTGCACCGGTTGACGGGGATCAGGATCTTGAAGGCGCTGCTGGAGCCGATGGCCGTGGCGACAGCCGGGGTGATCTCCCCTAAGAGGGCATCGGCAAAGACGATGCCGATGGGGCCTATGATGATGTCGGAGTCCCGGGCATTGACGATACAGGGATGTTCGCCGGTAGCGCCGTAGTCGGCCCCGGCCTTTAACATGGCGGCCGTGGCGATGGAGTTGGTGCCGATGGCGTAAAGGGGCAGATCGGGATGGCGTTTTTTCAGCTGCTCGATCACTGCCTTTCCCATACGCCCTCCCTGGCCGTCGATGATGGTGATTTTCATGAAGGTTGTCCTTTCTGGATAGTGTTGTTGGCTGGTGACGACAAAAGGGATCTGTCGTTTCCTATAGTTTAATGAGCGGCAGAAGCAATGTCAAGAGAAAGGATGGGGAGGCCCTGACAGGCGGCAGAAATCAAGACAGGAAAAGATTAGAAAAAACCCTTGCAAATGTTATATCCAGGTGATATACTACATACGATAACATGATACGTTGATTGATGAAAGAGTCCGGCAAGCCGGACTCTTTCATTATGAGATGAACAGGAGTCACAGCGGAAAGAGAGGTGATGTCAGAATGACAAAAAGAGAGACCTATGAGTCCAGAACGGAAGAGTTTCTTCTTCCGCTGGTGAAAAAGCATGATTTTGAACTGGTAGATGTAGAGTATGTCAGGGAAGGAAGCACCTGGTATCTGAGAGCCTACATTGACAAGGAAGGCGGGATCGCCATCAATGACTGTGAGATGATCAGCCGGATCTTAAGCGACTGGCTGGATCAGGAGGATTTTATCGACGACAGCTATATTTTGGAAGTCAGTTCTCCGGGACTGGGAAGACCCCTTAAGAAAGAGAAAGATTTTGCCAGGAGTCTGGGCAGTAAAGTGGACGTGAAGCTTTACCGGGCCAGGGAGAAGCAGAAGGATTTTACCGGGACTCTGGCAGAGTATGATAAGAATACGGTCACCATTGAATTGGAGGACGGGACGAGAGTGGTATTCCAGCGGCAGGAGATCGCACTGATCCGTCTGGCATTCGATTTCTAAAATATAGAAGATAGTTGGAGGATAAAGAAATGAATAAAGAACTGTTAGAGGCACTGGAGATTCTTGAGAAGGAGAAAAACATCAGCAAGGAAACCATGCTGGAGGCCATTGAGAACTCTCTGATCACTGCCTGCAAGAACCATTTCGGAAAAGCAGACAATATTAAGGTCAATATCAATCCGGAGACCTGTGATTTTGCAGTGCTGGCAGAGAAGGAAGTGGTGGAGGAGGTGGAGGATCCTCTTATGCAGATCAGTCTGGCGGAGGCAAAGATGATATCTCCCGGATTTGAGACCGGAAATATCGTGCAGATCCCCATTGAATCCAGGTCCTTCGGAAGGATCGCCACACAGAACGCCAAGAATGTGATCCTCCAGAAAATCCGAGAGGAAGAGAGAAGCGTCATCTATAACCAATATTATGAGAAGGAAAAAGATGTGGTCACCGGGGTGGTACAGCGCTACCTGGGCAGGAACATAAGCATCAATCTGGGCAAGGCGGACGCCATGCTGAACGAGAGCGAACAGGTGAAAGGAGAGGTGTTCCAGCCTACAGAGAGGATCAAAGTGTATGTCCTGGAAGTGAAGGACACTCCCAAAGGACCCAGGATCTCCGTATCCAGAACTCATCCGGATCTGGTTAAGCGTCTGTTTGAACTGGAAGTGGCAGAGGTAAAGGACGGCACCGTGGAGATCCGTTCCATTGCGAGAGAAGCAGGTTCCAGGACCAAGATCGCAGTCATGTCCAACGACCCCAATGTAGACCCTGTAGGCGCATGCGTAGGCTTAAACGGCGCCAGAGTCAACTCCATTGTCAACGAACTGAGAGGAGAAAAGATAGACATTATCAACTGGGATGACAATCCGGCCTATCTGATCGAAAATGCTCTGAGTCCGGCCAAGGTCATCTGCGTGGTGGCAGATGAGGAGGCAAGAGAGGCCCAGGTTATCGTGCCGGATTATCAGCTGTCGCTGGCTATCGGCAAGGAGGGACAGAACGCCAGGCTGGCCGCCAAGCTCACAGGCTTTAAGATCGATATCAAGAGCGAGACCCAGGCCAGGGAGATGGGGCTGTTCGAACAGATGGGAATGGATGATCAGACAGAAGAAGGCACATACGAGACATATGAAGAGTACGACCCTTATGAAGGCGAGTATGAACAGGAATATGAGACGGCTGACCAGGCTGACTATGAAGACGGCTACCAGGCTGGTTATCAGGACAATTACCAGGACGACGTCATACCGCAATAAGATCAGATTGGAAGTGAGAAGTCAGTGAGTACAAAGAAAATACCCCTTCGCCAATGCATTGGCTGTGGAGAGATAAAAAGTAAAAAAGAGATGATTCGTATCCTGAAGACGGAGACAGAAGGGATTATTCTGGATCCCACCGGGCGTAAGAACGGGAGAGGCGCTTATCTGTGCCCTTCATCCCAATGTCTGGAAAAGGCCATAAAGAGCCGGGGACTGGACCGCTCCTTTAAGATGCAGATTTCGAGAGAGGTATACGAAACTCTGGAGAAGGAGATGGAAAAGCTTGTCGGACAATAATAAGAAAGTTCTGAACCTGATCGGTTTGGCTACCAGGGCGGGAAAGACTGCCAGCGGTGAATTCTCCACGGAGAAAGCGGTGAAGAGCGGGAAAGCTTATCTGGTGATCGTGTCGGAGGAAGCTTCGGATAATACCAGAAAAAAGTTTACCAATATGTGTACTTACTATCAGGTTCCAATCTGTTTTTTGGGTAAGAAGGATGAATTAGGTCATCATATGGGCAAAGAGATGAGGGCATCTCTGGCCATACTGGATGAAGGATTCGCGAAGGCAATGGTAAAACAAATGAATATCAACGGAGGTAGTAAGTATGAGAGTCAGTGAACTTGCAAAGGAGCTGGGAAAGACCAGTAAAGAAGTATTAGATATATTGCAGAAAAATCAGATCGATGTACGGTCACACGCATCCAATGTCAGCGAGGAGCATATTGCCGTGGTAAAGAAAGCCGTGGCACCGGCTCCGTCCGGAGCAGAAACTTCCCAGCCTGTGTCCCAGTCCGGGACTCCTCAGGCTCCGGCCGCTCCTTCGGGAGAGCCGCCGAAAAAGAAGATCACGGCAGTGTACCGTCCTCAGAATGCTCAGACCATGAGGCAGAGGCCGGCTCAGGGAGGCCGCCCCCAGGGGCAGCCGGGCGGCAGCCGTCCTCAGAATCAGTTCGGAGGCCGTCCCCAGGGGCCGGGAGGGAACAATCGTCCTCAGGGCGGGACAGGGGCAGCCGGAGGCAGACAGGGCCAGCCCGTGCCTTCCGTCCGTTCTCAGAATGTTCCGGTCCAGCCCGTGCGTCCCAGTCATCCTTCGGCCCAGCCGGAGGCAGGAGGCCGTCCTCAGACCTCCGGAAGCCAGCAGGTTCGTCCTCAGGGCGCTCAGAATCCTCAGGCAGGAGGGGACAACATCCGTCCTCAGCAGGGAGGTTATCAGAATCGTGACGGGAACCGTTCCCAGGGAGGTTTTCAGGGCAATCGAGAGGGAAACCGTTCTCAGGGAGGCTTCCAGGGCAATCGAGATGGGAACCGCCAGGGAGGTTTCCAGGG
>CAJUJV010000012.1:61531-63511 GCA_910586845.1 uncultured Hungatella sp. | reverse complement strand
GTATGTTACATATTCGGATCTGATCCAGATAGGTATCTTCATTATCGCCCTCGTTGGTCTTTGTTACACGATCTTCGGGGGAAGAAAATAGCCGCCACTACTGCCAATAGTGACGGCTGACCTCGCAAGAGGTTTGTTGTTGGTGTTCGGAGGGTAGCCGCTTCTCTGGCTTTCCCTTCATAGCCAATATACCATATTTGGAATTGGCTTTCAAGTTATTTTGCGAAAATAGCCTGTCCGTTCTACAATTGAATGTGGAAGGAGGGCTTATTTTTATGGTTGAGAAGATATTAGAGCAGATAGTTGACGAGATGGCGTCACATCTGGATCAGGGGCAGTTAGAGCATTTAAGCAATGTCCTGTATGTCAATTTCCATGGACTGGAGGTCCGGAAGCAATGCACAGAGCTGGCGGCCACAGGAATGGATGGTAATGCGGTTAAGGTCAAGATGTTTGTAGCCTCAAAGAAGGCTGTGAATCGGCAGGACAATACCCTGCGGCAGTATACGAGGGAAATCCGTAATATGCTGGATTTTTTGGGCAAATGCTTGGAGGATATCACCGGCATGGACCTTCGGTATTATTATGGGGTGATGAGGGAGCAGTGGGGGATTAAGATGTCAACCATGCAAACCAGAGAGCGATTTTAAGCGGGCGGAAACGGTCGCCTTATTAAGGTTACCCTGACACCCAAAAGATGGCCGGAAAGCAGCTCAGAGTGGTTCAGACAATGGCTCAATGATACAGCAATTTCATTATTTTGCCATTTCACGCAAGAAATCTGTTCCATTTAACAAGTCAATGTTATATAATGGGCTAAGAGTCTGTGAGAAGACGGGAAGGTAAATAAATGATGAGGATCCGAACTTATTGTAAAGACGATATATCCGAAATCTGTGATTTGATCAACCAGGAGCTGGGATATGAGGTCGCCTGTGATGATCTGGAAACAAGGATCAGGCAAATGGAGGAAGATAAGAATTACATGATCTTTACCGCTGTGGACGATGGCAGAGTCATCGGATTCATTGGGCTGCATATGTGCCTCGCGCTGGAGATTACAGGAAAGGCCATGCGTGTTATCGCCCTGGCGGTTTCCCGTGATTTTCAAAACCAGGGGGTGGGCAGCGCTCTGATACGGAAAGCAGAGGAATATGGGAGAGAGAATCGTGCTTCCGTTATGCTGGTAAACAGCGGACTGAAACGGATACGGACCCATGGTTTTTATGAGAAGCATTCTTTTTATAAAAAGGGATACAGTTTTTGTAAGCGGCTGGAACAGCCGGATATGGAAATTGAGACAGAGGACGGAGGTAAAAATGGTTTTTGAGTTGACGCATCCCGAAAAAGCGGCGCCCCTGTTTGAAGGCTGGCAGGAGACCCTGATCTGGTCATGTCTTCAGGGCGTCATGGGCAGGATTTTCTCGGATTCCCCGGAAATGCCGGATTCCGCCATGGCGGTGCTGGGGGATTTCTGTTTTTTCGCCGGAAAGCCTGACAGGGAAATCGTGCGGAATGTACAGGCGGCATGTAAGCAGGATTTCATCATTCTGGTGCCCCAAAACCGTGACTGGGCAAAACTGATTGAAGCATGTTACGGGGAACAGGGGAAAAAGATTTCCCGGTACGCCATAAAAAAGGAGCCCCATGTGTTTGACAGGGAGAAACTCCGGTCCATGGTGGATCAATTGCCCCGGGGATACACCCTGACCATGATCGATGAATCCCTGTTTAAGCGCTGTCAGGAGACGGGCTGGTGCCGCGACTGGGTATCTCAGTATGAAGATTACGAAAAGTTTCAGAGGCACGGGCTGGGGGCCGTGATCCTCAAGGACGGGGAACCGGTCTCCGGGGCCTCATCCTATTCTTCCTACAAGGGAGGCATCGAGGTGGAGATCGACACCAGGGAGGATCACCGCAGAAAAGGGCTTGCGGGTATCTGCGGGGCGAAGCTGATTTTGGAATGTCTTGACCGGGGCT
>CAJUJV010000012.1:11501-61521 GCA_910586845.1 uncultured Hungatella sp. | reverse complement strand
TGCCCACAATCTCTGGTCCGTGGCACTGGCAGAGAAACTGGGATATCATTTTGACCATGAGTATGAAGCCTACGAAGTTATCCTGAAAGAACTACCATCCGAGGACCTGTCTTATGAAAAAAATACGTTACATTCCTCTGACAGCCACTCCGGGAAAGCAGAGTGAGACATACCGGGAGATTTTGCCCAGATCTCCGGGGCTTACGGGGATCGTCCGCTGTTTCTGGGGAAGCGCCGGGCCTTACCGGAAAACCTGGCAGAAATCTGTAAAAACCCTGGTGGTACCGGACACCTGCGTGGATATCATTTATGAAATCGACCATACGGCCGGCACTGTCACCGGCAGGTTCTGCGGGATCAATGACTCAAGTTTTGAGGCCCGGGACGGCGGAGCGGCGGGGCATGTTCTCTCCGTGTTCGGGATTCGCTTTTATGCCTGGGCAGCAGCGGCTTTTTCCGAGGACTCTTTGAAGGGTACGGTAAATGGCTGCTATGACGTGAGGTCCAGATTTTGCCGTCTGGACAGGATGCTGGGACAGCGGCTGTTTGAGACAGATTCCCTGGAGGAGCGGAGCCTTCTGGCTGAAAGCCTGCTCCTTGGCCAGACAGTTTACCCGAGACAGAGTCAGGTGGTAGAACAGGCTGTGGAACAGATTCTCTTTCAAAGAGGAGCCATAAGCGCAGGCCGGCTTGCCCGGGAGTGCTCTATCAGCAGCCGGCAGATGGAACGGCTTTTTCACGAGTATATCGGGATTACTCCCAAAAAACTCTGCGGCCTCGTGCGCTATCAGTTTCTCTGGAACGAAATTATAAGAACTCCCGATTTCCGGGTACTGGACGGGGTGAGCAGGTACGGCTATACAGACCAGTCCCACCTTATGAGAGAATTCAGGCGCTACCACACCATGGATATCCAGATGGCAGCCAGATATGCCAGAACCGGGGAAACAGGCTGACACAAATCCTGCGTTATGATGTCGGAAATATACAATACTTTTCTGGCCATTGATGGTATGATCAGATCCTACAATTTCTGAAAAGGAGAGAACGTGCCATGAAATATTGTAATACTCTGATTGCCGTAAAAGATATGTCCGCATCCTTAGCATTCTACAGAGACCTGTTTGGCCTGGAGGTAGCCGTTGACCTGGGCTGGTGCAAAGCCCTGACCTGCGGCCTGACCTTGCAGGAGCATTTTGACGAGATCGCCGGGTTTCCGGCCGAGACCATGAAGTTTCGATCCAATACCATGGAACTCTATTTTGAGACAGAAGATTTTGACGGTTTTTTGTCCCTTTTGGATTCCCATCCATCTGTAGAACGGCTCCATGAGCCCAGAACCTATCCCTGGCTTCAGCGGGGAATCCACATATTTGACCCTGACGGCCATCTCATCGAGGTCTCGGAGAGCATGTACACCGTGGCCTGCCGGGAATTTGAAAAAGGATCCGGACCGGAAGAGACCGCGAAGCTGACCCGGCATCCCCTCCCCGTGGTACAGGCGTGGTTTGAGAAATATCGGGGGTCAAAAAAGCCTGATTTCAGCGTGTGCGGCACTGACTGCGAAACCTGTTCCTGCTATGGAACCATGTGCAGGGGCTGTAACGCCTGCCAGGGAAAAGTATTCCACGCCCCGGAGGGAAAAGCGTGTCCGATCTTTGAGTGCGTCACAGACAACAAGGGGTTCAAAGACTGCGGGGAATGTGCCATGGCGCCCTGTGAGATCTGGATGAACACAAGAGACCCCAGATACACGGACGAAGAATTCGCGGACAATGTGAACGCCCGGATTCAGGCGCTGAAAGACAGGCGGCAAAGATAAAACGTCAGCCAGTACTCTCTGTGAATAAGAGAGATACAGGCGGAAGATATCGGGGAGGAACCGGAGGATTCTCAGGTTCCTCAGCCCGCTGTCACAGATGGCCTTTTGGGTATTCATTTATTCTGGGGAGATTTCCCTCACGCCGTTTGGTAGAAGAACAGTTCTCGTGTATATGTCTCCTGTAAAAAGGAGGCTCAGTGAAAAAACTAAAGAAAAACCACAAAGACAATTACCCCATAGAGGACCGGGCTTTGAAAGAAGCTGCCAGGTTTATGGGAGAGGAATTGCTGAAAGTTCTGACTGCGGACGAGATAAAACTGGTAAAGGAGATGATGACCATGACGCTTTTGGGACAGATGTTGATGGAAGACGGAATCGAGAAGGGTGAGTTTAAAACCATGAAGGAACTGGTTCAGGACGGCATCCTGACTCTGGAAGCCGCGGCAGCCAGAAAGCAGATGACAACAGAGGAATTCGAGAACAAGCTGAGAGAGTTAAATTTGATTTAAAATGTCCCCATTATGGCGGCACAGTAAGGTTGGCAGACTGCCACGCACAGTGACAGCTGTCAACTTTTTTAAATTTTTTTCTATTTTCACCATAAATTTCCCCCCACTCAAACGTATCGTAAGTACAAGGCCAAAGCGAAAGAGGGCATTGCCATGAATGACCAGGAATTTGGAAGAAATATCCGCCGTATCTGCCAGGACGACAGAGACGGGCTGAAAAATATTTACGAGGATTACTGTCCCATGATCTTCTCCGCGGTTTCCGATA
Source organism: uncultured Hungatella sp. (assembly GCA_910586845.1). Taxonomy (GTDB): domain Bacteria; phylum Bacillota; class Clostridia; order Lachnospirales; family Lachnospiraceae; genus UBA3402. The sequence goes on along the minus strand of CAJUJV010000012.1, from coordinate 58,922 downwards.
TTTTAAACAACCGGGAGGATGCGGAGGACGTGACCTCGGAGTTTTTCATCCGTCTGTGGGACATCGCGGATACATACCGCGCGGGAAAAGGGCACCGGGCATGGATGATCACCATTGCCCGCAACATGGCCATTGACTGCGCAAGGAAGAGAAGCCGGGAGGTATCTGCCGCGGAGATCCCCGATGACCGGCAGGAAAGGATTTCGGCCGAAGACCAGGTCTGCGGTAAGCTTAGCCTTGAACAGGCACTGATGACATTGAAAAAAGAAGAAAGGCAGGTTGTCAATCTGAAGATCATGGGAGAGCTGACCTTTCGGGAGATCGCGAAGATCCTGAAAAAACCTCCTGGAACCGTGGCCTGGCGCTATCGGACTGCCATGGATAAATTAAAGGAGGCGCGGCTATGAAGAGGATTTCCCCATTAGAGCAGGAATACAAAAACATGAAACGTCAGGACGCGCCGGATCTTTGGAGCCGAATCGAAGAACGGTTAGAGGAACACCCGGAGCGGAGCCTGAGCCGGGACAGGGAAGAGAACGAGAAGGAACAAGAAAACAGAAGGATCAGAAGGTCACACAGAGGCAGGAGTGCTTTTTCCGGGAGAATCGTTTTCGGCGCGGCTGCCTCCATAGCTGCCGTATTTTTGCTGATGGTGGCCAGCCCCTGGTATGGGGATCTGCTGTCCGTGAGGAAGGGATCAACCCTGACGGAAAACCCGGAAGATTTCTATGGGGAGGCCGGCAGGGCCGCAGAGACCACCGCTTCCTCACCGGAGAATTATCTGACAAGCCAGGAGACCCTTTCCCAGGACAGATCGCCCGCGATGGAGGAGTCGGCTGTTCCGGTGGAGAAAGACACTTTGACGGAAGAGAATCATCCGGCTAAGATGGCGGAAAAAAGCCATGCCGCCCCGGGAGTCCTTCTCTACAGCCAGCTGGAACTGGCGGATTATGAGTCCCTGTCCCTGCCGGCCCAGGCAGAGACCCTGTCCCATGACGCCATGTATTTTTCGGAGGATGTTCTTGAGGACACGGAGCTTTTGTGTGTGGGAACCGTGTTGTCCGTATCCCTGGAAACCCATGAGTCCCATGGCCCGGCCCTCCTTGTCTATGACCTTCTTGTGGATTCGGTCTGCTACAGTGAGGATTATGCCACAGATCTTACTCATATCCAGGTAAAAAGTCCTGTCGTGGAAGCCGTGGGAGGGGAAAATCAGATCCTGTATCAATTGCAGGTAGGTTCCTCCTATGTCCTTCCCCTGAGAGATGAGGAAAATGGCTGGGAACTGCTGTTTCCTTTTGCCCCCCAGATCCAGGTGGCTCCCGGCGGAGGGTATCTGTTCCATTCCGGCTATGCCAGCCTGATTGACGACAGCGCCTTCGTGGTGGTAGGGCAGCAGGAAGGGGACAATGATTTCTACTATGACAGAATGCTTTTCAGAGATGACGGCGATTTCCTTTCAGATCTTGTTACCGTGGTTAAGAATCAGTCATTAAGTGTGGGAAAAGGGTGAAAGAAAGGTACCCCGCGAAGCGGGGGCGGGATGCTGCGCGGAACACGCGCGGAAGGAGAAAATTATGAAAAAAAATCTTAGATGGTTACAAAAAGGCTTTTGTCTTCTCACTGCGGCGGCATTGACCGGATGCGGGGCCGCCTCTTCTGGAGGAGAGGCACAGACCTCCGGGGCAGGACAGGATTACGCTCCCATGGCCGCGGCCACCACAGCGGCGGAGACAGCAGCGGCTATGGCTGAAGGCGGTTTTGAATATGACAAAGAAGGAGATCTGACGGCAGTGACGGGCCGGAACTCCATGGCCATGAAGTATGAGGCCGCGTACAGAGATGAAGACTTTAACACTGAAGAATACAATTACATTTCCGAAAACGGATACAAATCCACGGCCCAGGAGCCGCTGTCCACTTTTTCCGTGGATGTGGACACGGCGGCTTACAGCAATCTGCGGCGCTATCTGAATTCCGGACAGAAAGTTCCGGCAGATGCCGTCCGCATCGAGGAGATGCTCAACTATTTTACTTATGATTACCCGGAACCGGAAAAGGGAGAGCCCTTTTCCGTGACCACCGAATACTCGGACTGCCCCTGGAACCAGGACAACCGGTTGCTGCTCATCGGCCTTAAGGCCAAGGAGATTGATTTTGAGGACCGGCCGGATTCCAACCTGATCTTCCTTCTGGATATCTCCGGGTCCATGTATTCCGATGATAAGCTGCCCCTGGTGCAGAAGGCCTTCACCATGCTGGCGGAGAATCTGACAGAACGGGATCGGGTTTCCATCGTCACCTACGCGGGCTACGATTCCGTGGTTCTGGACGGAGTGCCGGGAAACGAGACCGCGAAAATCGCCGCTGCCATCGACGACCTGGAGGCAGGAGGGTCCACGGCAGGGGCCGCGGGCATTGAGCGGGCCTACGCTCTGGCTGAGAAGAATTACATCCCCGGCGGCAACAACCGGGTGATCCTGGCCACAGACGGGGATCTGAATGTGGGCACCAGCAGCGAGGGAGATCTGACCCGGCTGATCCAGGAGAAGAAAAAAAGCGGCGTCCACCTGTCTGTCATCGGCGTGGGAACAGGCAATCTGAAAGACAACAAGATGGAAGCTCTGGCAGACAACGGCGACGGGAATTATCACTATATCGACACCATGTTTGAGGCGAAGAAAGTGCTGGTAGATGAGATGGGCGGCACCTTGATCACCGTGGCAAAAGATGTAAAGATTCAGGTGGAATTTAACCCTAGATATGTGGCCGGCTACCGGCTCATCGGGTATGAAAACCGGCTTCTGAATAAAGAAGATTTTAACGACGACAAAGTGGACGCGGGGGAGATCGGCTCCGGCCACAGCGTCACGGCTCTCTATGAGATTATCCCCGCGGGAGGGGGCAATTTGGGGGAAGATACGGGACTCAGATATCAGACAGGAGGAGATCTGGTGGACAGCACGGAGCTGTTAACCGTCAGCCTCCGGTACAAAGCGCCTAACGGCAGTAAAAGCTCTCTTCTCACCTACCCTGTGGAGTCTGGAAGCTACAGCCCCAAACTCTCTGAAAATCTGTCCTTCGCGGCGGCTGTGGCGGAATTCGGCATGGTGCTCCGGGACAGCGAGAACCGGGGCAGCGCTGACTATGATTCGGTTTTGGCTCTGGCGGAGCCCTGTATTCATAAGGATACGGATGACTACAAAAAGGAATTTCTGAAACTGGTGGAGATGGCCAGGGATCAGGCCCGGTGATGAGCTGACAGCTGCTCCGCAATACGTCTTTTTCTCCTGAATCCGAATGGAGGTACGACCTGAAGGAAATTTACAAATAGCAGATTTTGTGGTACCATGAGGAGCGAAGAACGCAGGAGGAGAAAGACATGAATGAAAAAAACGAGCTGATCACAGGAAAAGTGGGGAAAACTCTGATCTTCTTTGCTATCCCCTATCTCCTGTCCAGCTTTATGCAGACTTTTTACGGGATGGCGGATCTGTTTATCACCGGGCTGTACAACGGTTCCGCCACCATTACCGCTGTGTCCGTAGGCAGCCAGGTCATGCACATGCTGACCGTGATCCTGCTGGGATTTGCCATGGGGACCACTGTGAGGATCGGCCGGGCCGTCGGCGCCGGAGACAAAAGGGCGGCGGCACAGACCATGGGGACCACAGGAGTATTTTTTATGGGATTTGCCTGTGTGCTGACAGCGGTGCTTTTTGTGATGACAAAAGGGATCACCAGGATCATATTAGTACCGGCAGATGCGGCAAAGGAGACTGTCACGTACCTTCGGATCTGTTTTCTGGGGATCCCCTTTATTACGGCCTACAATGTGATCAGCAGCCTGTTTCGTGGGACGGGAGATTCCCGGAGTCCCATGTATTTTGTGGCAGTGGCCTGTGTGGTGAACATTGTTCTGGATTTCCTATTTATCGGAGTGTGGGACATGGGTGCGGCAGGCGCCGCTCTGGGGACCATCCTGGGGCAGGGAGTCAGTGTGGCAGTGGCGCTGGTTATGTTTAAACGCAAGGACTTTGGTTTTGCCATGAACCGTCAGGCCATGAGACCGAACCGTCAGATCTTATCCGACATTTTAAATGTAGGCGCTCCCATTGCACTTCAGGATGGTCTGATCCAGGTGGCATTTATGGTGATCACCGTCATCGCCAACAGCCGCGGACTGATTGCGGCGGCCAGTGTGGGGATTGTGGAAAAGCTGATCGGTTTTATGTTTCTGGTGCCGTCTTCGTTTCTGTCTGCGATCTCTGCGGTTACGGCACAGAATATGGGAGCCGGCAAACCGGAGCGGGCCAGGCAGTCTCTGTATTACGGCCTGATGATCACCGTGGGATGGGGAGTCCTGTGCAGCGTGTATAATCAGTTTCTGCCCCAGACCCTTATCGGCCTGTTTACTCAGGAGGAACAGGTGCTGGCGGCAGGCTGTGATTATATGCGTGCTTACTGTTTTGACACGATTTTTGCCGGTATCCATTTTTGCTTCAGCGGGTATTTCTGCGGAGATCAGAAATCGGGGATCTCTTTTTTGCATAACATCATCGCCATCCTTACCATGCGGATTCCCGGGGCCTATGCAGCCAGCAGGCTTTTTCCGGAGACGCTGTATCCCATGGGTTGGGCGGCGCCTTTGGGTTCTCTGATCTCGGCGGCAATCTGCGTGGGATTTTATGTGCATTTCCGGAGAGAAGAAAAAAGATGAGGTTGATTTTATCCATATGATATTGGTATAATGTAGCCAACACGGACAAACAAATCGGAGGAGAACATGGTTACATTTATACATAAGATATCTGATCCCAACGGTCTTCACGCCATCAACGCCGCCCGACTTGCCAGATTTTGCCGGGATTGTCCCGCAAGAGTCCGGGTGGCCTGCCGGGACACAGCTGCGGATGCCAGGCAGATGATGGGTCTGATGAAGCTGAGGGCGAAGCAGGGAGATGTCCTGGAGTTCAGAGTGGAGGGGACTGACGAAGAAGACGCGGCAGAAAAACTCAAGGTATTGGCAGGGGAACTTTTATAGATGAGGAAAGTTCCCCTTTTCCTAACAGTTAGGAATCTGGTTTCTCCGCTGTCTGTCATGATTTTCGGTTATGATAGACTTATGGATCAAGAGATAACGTAAGTGACAGTAGGAGGGGATCATGTTGAACAACAGACAGGAAAGGCTCCTTGAGTTGCTGATGGAAAAACAGGACTGGATGACAAGCCGCCAGCTGGCGCTGCTGCTGAACGTGACGGACAGGACTATCCGCTCGGACGTGGACACGTTAAACAAACAGCCGGGCCCTGTGGGGATCGAGTCCAATGTCAGAAAGGGATACCGGGCCGTAAAACGGCAGGAGCAGGAAGGAGGATCTGCCCGGGACTCTTCCGCTTTTGCCGGGACAGACATTCCCCAGACACCGGGAACCAGGTGTATCTACATCATTCAGCGGCTGCTGTTTGAGGGCAGGGAGCTGAATCTGACAGAGCTTCAGAGCCAGATTTATGTCAGCGGCTACTCTATTCAGAATGATCTGAAACGGATCAGGAAGATGATCGAGCCCTATGGAGGTTTGAAACTGGTGCGGAGCCTGGAGTGTATTTCTCTCCAGGGGGATGAGCATATCAAGCGGAAATTCTACAGAGATCTTCTGGTGGCAGAGGTTCAGGAGAATTTTCTCAATCTCAACAGGCTGGCTCACCTGTACAAGCATTTTGACCTGATCGAGGTCAAGGATATTTTCGAAAAGGTGCTGGAAGAGTATGATTACTCGATCCATGAGTCCATGTTTCCCATGCTCATTGTCCACGCGGGGACAAGCATCGAGCGGATCCGATCCTATCACTATGTGTGCCCGGGCGAGACGCAGCCGGGGCTGGAGGACACCATCGAATACCAGATCGCCAGCACATTTTATGACCGGATCGCCAGAAGACTCCACATCCAGGTGAAAGAGGGGGAGGTGGGGATGTTTGCCCTGGTGATCATGGGGCGGAGAGCCTCCAACTATGCCAGCGACCATATCAGGCTGGGGGACAAATGGCTCAACACCCGGCGGCTGGTGGAAGGCTCCCTTGTGCGTCTTATGGACATCTTCGGGGTGGATTACCGTGATGACGAGGATCTGACGGCAGGGCTTAAGATGCATATTCACAGCCTGATCGAGAGAGCCAAGAGCCAGGTGGTGCTGGAGGATATTTTTCTGGAAGAGATCAAGGAAAATTATCCTCTGGTTTTTGAGATGGGAGTCTGTATTACCGGGTATCTGGAGGAAGAGCTGGGGATCCCCATCGCGGACATGGAAAGCGGGTTTCTGGCCCTCCATCTGGGCGCGGCCAGTGAGCGGCTGAACTCCGTGAGGAAATACCGCGCTATGATGATCATGCCTTACAACCAGACCTTTTTTGATATGTGTGAGAAGCGGATCATGGAGGCCTTAAATAAGTTGGATAAAAACAGGTTCCGGCTGGAATTTGCCTCTCACATCGGACATCTGATGAGGAAGGAGCATTACCACGGAGGTCTTGTCTGCAGGAATCCGGAGGAGGTCATCGGAATTTTGTGCCAGGGGCTTTTGAAAGAAGGCATCGTAGACGAAAGCTTTCAGGACTCCGTTCTGGAGAGGGAGCGCATGAGCCCCACATCCTTTGCCAACACTCTGGCGGTTCCTCACGCCTTCCGCTCTTACGCCGTCAGATCCACCATCGCGGTGGCCAGACTGGCTCAGCCCGTGAAGTGGGGAGGCTTTGATGTGCGGCTGGTCATGCTGTTTGCCATCAATGAGAGCGACCGGCGTATGATCAAGATCTTTTTTGACTGGGTGTCCAATCTCATCGGCAGCCCGCGGCAGCTGGAACGCCTGGTGGAGGACTGCTCCTATGAAGAGTTTGTAGAGAGAGTTATGGAATAGAGTCTGGAAAACCGGACTCTTTTTTCTATGGGCAGGCCACCGAAAGGAGTATTACCGCCTGCCGGCGGCACGGGGGAAACCTTACCTGCCGATCAGAAAGCTGCTCTTTGTTGTGGAAATGCATAAAGCCATATCTCCAAGTTTCACCGGCCCTTTCCTTTCTGTTGTTAATATGCACAACAGTAAATTTCCTGACAGCTAGGAAATGGCTTTACTGCACAAAGAAGAAGACGGGCGCTATAATGGTGACAGAAAAAAGAAAGGAGGCAGGGAAATGGTGGAAGGATTAGAGATGATATGCTTTCAGATAATTTCCAACGTGGGAACGGCCCGGTCCAATTATATCGAGGCCATTCACAGAGCCAAAGAAAGGGATTTTGAGGGGGCACAGCAGTGCCTGGAGGCAGGACAGGCGGAGTTTCTCAAAGGCCATGACGCCCATTTTGAGTTATTGCAGAAGGAGGCCAAAGGAATGCCGGTGGTGGGTTCGCTGATCCTCATCCACGCCGAGGACCAGCTCATGAGCGCGGAAGGGTTTAAGATCATCGCCGAGGAGATGATCGCCGGCTACAGACAGATGGAGGCCCTGGAGAAGAGGCTGGAACAGTTAGAAAAATAGAAGAGAAAAGGAGAACGGTTATGAAGAGAGTATATTTATTCTGCAGCGCGGGTATGTCCACCAGTATGCTGGCAAGCAAGATGCAGGGGGTGGCCCAGGACCACGGCCTTCCCATCGAAGTGGAGGCTTTCTCTGACGGAAAGATCGGGCAGATCATCGAGGAGCGCCATCCGGATGTGATCCTTCTGGGGCCCCAGGTGAAATTCCGGTATCAGGAAATCGTGAACCAGTACGGTTCCACAGGGATTCCCATCGCTGTCATCGACCAGTCGGCCTACGGCATGATGGACGGGGAGAAAGTATTGAAGATGGCGGTGAAGATGATGAAAGAAGCGAAAAAATCATAAGAAGACAGATCAAGGGGGTTTACTATGTTACAGAAATTAGAAAAAGTTTTCATGCCTCTGGCAGAACGAATCGGAAGAAATAAATACCTGATCGCCATCCGCGACGGCTTTCTTTTGTCCATGCCGCTGCTGATCGTCGGATCCTTTTTCCTGCTGATCGCCAACTTCCCCATACCGGGGTGGACCCAGTTCTGGGGAAGGTTTTTCGGAGAAAACTGGACGTCTTATTTTTCCAAGCCCACGGACGCCACCTTCTCCATCATGGCCATCCTGGCTGTGATCGGAATCGGCTATTCCTTCTCGGAGCAGATGAAGGTAGACAAGCTGTTCGGGGCGGCCATCTCCTTAGTCAGCTTGTTTCTGATCATGCCTTATGAGATCCTCTTTGAGGGAAAGACCGTCACCGGAATCCCTCTTGGCTGGGTAGGCTCCAAGGGAATATTCGTGGGAATCATCTGCGTCTTCGCTGCGGTCCACATCTACTCCTGGGTGGATAAAAAGGGCTGGGTCATCAAGATGCCTGACGGAGTGCCGCCTACGGTCGAGAAATCGTTCGCAGCCCTGATTCCCGCGGGAGTGTCCCTTCTGGTGTTCTTCCTGATCAATGTGATCTTCGGCATGACGCCCTTTGGGAACGCGTTCAATTTTGTGTTCGTGATTTTGCAGACACCGCTCTTAAAGCTGGGCAATACCCTGCCTGCCATGGTCATCGCCTACATTTTCCTCCACTTTTTCTGGTTTTTCGGAATCAACGGAGGTTCTGTAGTAGGCGCTGTATTCAACCCCATTCTCCAGACACTGTCCGCGGAGAATCTGGCGGCTCTCCAGGCGGGACAATCTATTCCCAACATTATTTCCCAGCAGTTTCAGGATCTGTTCGCCACCTTCGGCGGCGCGGGTTCCACCCTGTCCCTTCTCATCGCCATGCTGCTGTTCTGCCGCTCCAAGCGGGTGAAGGAGCTGGGCAAGCTGGCGCTGGTGCCTCTGTGTACGGGCATCGCCATCCCCTGGACCATGCCGGTGATCGTGTCCGGTTTCCTGGCCACAGGGTGGCAGGGATCCGTGCTTCAGGCCCTGCTGCTGATTTTGGGAGTGTTTATCTATATGCCTTTTATCAAGATGATGGACAAGCAGTACCTGGCCGACGAGACAAAGACTGTGGAGGCCGATGAGGACGGCGACATTTCCCTGGATGATCTGTCCTTTGACGATCTGTAAAAGGGAATTCAGGAGAAACATGGATTGGAGGATGATGAGATGAAGATCGTGATGATATTTGACCAGATTCAGTCAGGGCTTGGGACAAAGGATGATACCATGGTCCCTCTCACGGGCAAAAAGGAGGCCGTGGGCCCGGCGGTGATGATGCAGCCTTTTTTGAAAGAGATCGACGGACGGGTGACGGCCTGCCTGTGCTGCGGCAACGGCACTTATCTGGCGGATCCCGATGAAGTCAGCAGGAAGCTGTGCGCCATGGTGAAAAAGCTTCAGCCCGACGTGGTTATCTGCGGCCCTGCTTTCAACTACCCGGACTACGGGGAGATGTGCGCCAGGGTAGCGGCGGATATCAACGCCACCACGGACAGCCGGGCATTTGCCGCCATGGCCCAGGAAAACAGCGATGTGATCTCCAGATACAAGGATCAGGTGATGATCGTGAAGACGCCGAAAAAAGGCGGGCTGGGGTTAAATGATTCTTTAAAGAATATATGCCGTGTGGCCGCCGCCATGGCGGCAGACAGCGGTGATCTGGAGAAACTGAAGGCGGAAGTGTGCTTCTGATTGTGGAGTCTTGAGAGGAGGAAATGGTTATGTGGGGTATGATCGCCACATGGAGAATGGCCCTGGAAGGGGTAAGCAAAGGAGCGGCCATGCTGGAGCAGGGCCACAGCGCCGGAGACGCCGTGGAAGCGGCTGTCCGGGAGGTGGAGGATTTTCCATATTACAAATCCGTAGGCTACGGAGGCCTGCCCAATGAGGACATGGAGGTGGAACTGGATGCGGCGTTTATGGACGGCGACACTCTGGACATCGGCGCCGTGGCGGCCCTGAGAGATTACGCCAACCCGGTGTCCATCGCCCGCCGTCTGAGCCGGGAGCCGGTGAACAGCGTTCTTGTAGGCGAGGGGGCCGAGAGGTTTGCCCACAAGGAGGGATTTGAGCGGAAAAATATGCTCACCGACCGGGCAAAAGCCTTTTACCGGAAACGGAAGAAAGAGGTGGAGCAGGAGTTAAAGCCTTACAAAGGCCACGACACCGTGGGTATGGTCTGCCTGGACCAGACAGGGAAAATGACGGCAGCCACTTCCACCAGCGGACTGTTTATGAAGAAAAAGGGACGTGTGGGAGATTCCCCCATTGCCGGGTCGGGATTTTACGCGGACAGCAAGGTGGGGGGAGCCAGCGCCACCGGACTGGGGGAGGACCTTATGAAAGGGTGTATTTCCTATGAGATCGTCCGGCTGATGAAAGAAGGGCTTCACCCTCAAAAGGCCTGCGAGGAGGCTGTAAACCGTCTCGACAAGGAGCTTAGAGAGCGCCGGGGCAAGGCGGGAGATCTGTCCCTCATCGCCATGAACAACAGGGGAGAGTGGGGGGTATGTACCAATATCCGGGGATTTTCCTTTGTGGTGGCGGTAGAAGGGGAGGCGCCAAAAGTGTACCTGGCAATTCCCGGGGAGGACGGGTGCTGTACCTTTGAGGAGGCCTCAAAAGAGTGGATGGAAGACTATATGAGGACTCGGATGGCCCCTGTTGAGGAGTAAACGTTCCGGGACCAGGAGGTAAAATCCCTGGTCCCGGCAAGAGAAGAGCAAAGAGAAGTCTGGATACAGGATCCGGGGAAAGGAGATGACAAAAGGTTGGAGGAGAAGATTCTTAAGAAGGTGGAGAGCCTGAAGGATCAGATGATCGGAGGAATCCTGGAGCTGGTGAAGATTGACAGCGTTGAGACGGAGCCGGAACCGGGAGCGCCTTTTGGTCCGGGGGTGAAGAGGGCGTTGACGAAGGCTCTGGAGCTGGGAGAAAACATGGGATTTCGCTGTGTGAACCTGGACAACTACATCGGATATGTGGAATATGGCCAGGGGGAGGACTATGTCTGCGCCATAGGCCATGTGGATGTGGTGCCTGTGGGGGACGGCTGGAGGCAGCCGCCCTTTAGCGGATATATGGAGAACGGGGTGATCTACAGCCGGGGAATCCTTGACAACAAGGGGCCTGTGCTCAGTTGTCTCTACGGACTCCTTGCCTTAAAGGAGCTGGGATATGAGCCGAAACACAGGATCCGGATCATATTCGGCTGTGACGAGGAGTCCGGATTCCAGGATCTGGATTACTATCTGAAGCGGGAGAAGCCGCCCCTTGGAGGCTTTACTCCGGACTGCAAATTTCCTGTGGTGTACGCGGAGCGGGGAAGGGCCGTGATCCGGGTGAAGGGCTGGGAACTGGAACCGTTTTTTGACTTTGTCACGGAATATTTTATCGGGGCGAAGAACACAGGGGACCGGCTGGGAATCGATGTGTCCCACAAGGAGTACGGAGTCATGGAGATGAGAGGGTACAAACTGGGAGTGGAAGAGGGGACCCCTTATTTTGAAGCCTCCTTAAGCTACCCGGCAGGCCATGATATCCAGGAGATTGTGGGGAAGATCCGTGATAAGGCCGGGGAACTTGGAGTGGAGCTGAGACACAACTACAACCCGGTGGTTTTTGACAGGGAAAGCCCTCTGGTTCAGGCTTTAAAGGAGTGTTATGAGACGGTGACAGGCCGGGATGGGACTCCGGTGACCACCACAGGAGGAACCTATGCCAAGGCCATGCCAAACATCGTCCCCTTTGGCCCCAGCTTTCCGGGACAGAAGGGAATCGGCCACAACCCTAACGAGTGGATGACCGTGGAGGATCTGGTGAAAAACGGGAAAATCTACGCTCTGGGGCTGTACCGCATGGGAAATCTGTGATTCGCGAGATGGCGGAAGGCCAGGGCAGACAGAGAAGTTTGGGAGAATGGAGGAAATGAAGTTATGAATCCTGTAGTGGAAATTTGCTGTGGAAGTTATTATGACGCGACACAGGCGGCCCTGGGAGGGGCCAGACGAATCGAGTTAAATGGGGCCCTGATGCTGGGGGGATTGACACCCACTTCGGCTACAGTCCGCATGGTGAAGGAGAACCTGAACTTGAAAGTGATCGCCATGGTACGGCCCCGGGGCGCTGGTTTTTGCTATCTCCCAGAGGAATTCGCCGTCATGGAGCGGGAGTGCGGGGAGGTCCTGGAGGCTGGTGCCGACGGTGTGGCTTTTGGGTGCCTGAACCAGGATGGTTCTCTGGATGAGGAGAGAAATAAACGGCTTCTGGATATCATCAAAGCCATGGGCCGGGAGGCAGTGTTCCACAGGGCCTTTGACTGTGTGGCGGATCCATGGGAGACCATGGAGAGGCTCATCGGTCTGGGAGTGGACCGGGTGCTGACCAGCGGGCTGAAACCTACGGCCATGGAAGGCCGGGACACCATTCGACGTCTGAAAGCCGTGTACGGAGACAGGATCCAGATCCTGGCGGGAAGCGGCGTCAACAAAGAGAACGTGAGGGAGCTGATGGAATATACGGGGGTCACCCAGGTTCACAGTTCCTGCAAGGCATGGAAGGAGGATCCCACCACGGCGAGAAACGGGGTATCTTACAGTATGGCAGGGGGAGACAGGGCCATGTGCTATGACGTGGTGTCCGCAGGCCTGGTGGCAGAATTGATCAAAAGAGGAAAAGAGCTATGAAAAACAGGTATCTGGTCATGGCGGCGGCGGTGACCGTTTCCGCTCTCCTGCAGGCGTTTACCATGAATGTTTTTCTGGATCCGGTACAGCTTCTGCCCAGCGGATTTACAGGCATCGCCGCCCTGCTCTCCAGGATCGCCGCTCTGGCGGGCATTTCCCTTTCCACGTCCTTTGGCATGGTGGCCCTCAACATTCCGGTGGCCCTGAAAGGCAACGCCTCCACAGCAGGCATGGATTTCATCGCCCTCTATGTGTCCAACCGGATGGGAAAATCCATCTGGCAGTATGTATTCGCCTTTAACTGCTGCCTTCTGTGCGTGTTCGGGGCGCTGTTCGGCTGGGAGCACGCCGGGTATTCCATCTTGTTTCAGTTCATTGCCACCAGGACCATCGACAGCTTTTATCACCGGTTCAAACGGGTGACTCTGCAGATCACCACCCAGAAACCGGATCAGGTGGTAAAAGAGTACGTGGGAACCTGCCGCCGCGGCATCTCCGTGGTGGAAGGCTACGGAGGCTACAGCGGAAAGAAAATGAGCCTGATGCACACGGTGGTCTCCACCTATGAGGTTCACGATATTCTGCTGCGCCTGAAAGCCATCGATCCGGCGGTCATCGTCAATGTGATGCCTACGGAATCCTTTGTGGGATCCTTTTACCAGAAGCCTCTGGACTGACAGTATCTCAAAGAGAAGCCCTGGGACTGAGCTTTTTCATGTTCGGTTCCAGGGCTGTTTTTCTGGATTCTGCGGGCGCGGCAGCGGAAACATGAAGAATCATATAGAAAACAGAGGGAGAACATGGTAGAATAAGGAGCATGACAGATTATGAGAGTCCGCAGGTAAATGACCCGGTTTCCGCAAGGCGGTGGGAAAGCGTCAAAAGCCGGGACAGAAGATGAGAGAAAGGAGAGACATGAACCATACATTTTACGAAATCGCCATGCTGTTTTTTGCCTATTCATTTCTGGCATGGCTGGCAGAGACCACAGTAGCCACCATAAAAGTAAAGGATTTCAGGAACCGGGGATTCGCCTCAGGGCCATTCTGTTTTATCTATGGTTTTACGGCAGTTATTTTGACAATGTTTCTCTATGACCTGAGAGACAATCTGTTCTTCCTGTTTTTAGGAGCCGCCTCGGTGGCCACTGTGGTGGAGTGGTGCGCCGGAAAGCTGCTGGAGCGGATGAAGCAGAAAAAATGGTGGGATTATTCGGGAAAACGATTGAATTTTGACGGCTATATCTGCCTTGAGTATTCTCTTCTGTGGGGACTTTTAGGCCTCCTGGCGGTCCGGTACGGAAACGGTCTCCTGGTGAGGCTTTATCATATTCTGCCGGCATTCGCGAGGAAACCGGCCGTCTGGGGGCTTGTGGCCCTGGGGCTTTTGGACCTTTCAGGTTCCCTTATGTCAATCTATCATCTGGAGGAGAAGCTTCCCCGCCTTCTGGGCTGGAACCACAGGCTTCAGAGATGGACCTTCCGGCTTGCCGCCAGGGTTTCGGACCGGGTGGAAAAGCGAATCTATCGGTCCTACCCTTCCGTGACGGCACAGATCAGAGAGGACAAGGAGAAGACCGGAGAGAAATGCGGGTTTGTACAGCTGTTCTGGCTGTTTTTTATAGGAGCCTTTCTGGGTGATGTGGTGGAAACCATATTCTGCCGGGTCACAGCAGGGGTGTGGATGAGCAGGAGCAGTCTGGTGTGGGGGGATTTCAGCGTAGTCTGGGGTCTTGCCATCGCTTTGGTGACAGCCCTTCTCTACAGGGACAGAGACAGGGAGGACCGTCACATCTTCTGGGTGGGTTTCTTTCTGGGAGGCGCTTATGAATACATCTGCAGCGTGTTTACGGAGATCTGTTTCGGAAAGGTCTTTTGGGATTACAGCGCCATGCCCTTTAACCTGGGAGGCCGAATCAATCTGCTCTACTGCTTCTTCTGGGGGATCGCCGCGGTGGTGTGGGTGCAAGGCCTGTACCCGAAGGCGGCCCGGCTCATTGAGTTTCTATTGAAGAAAGGCGGAAGAGCGCTGACAGGGGTATGCATGGTGTTTATGGCTCTCAACATCTGCGTCTCCGTCATGGCTTTGAGCCGGTATGACACCCGGGCCCACGGAAAAGAGGCGGTATCCAGGTGGGAACAGGCCATGGACAGGCGTTTTGATGACTCCAGGATGGAGCGGATTTATCCAAACGCGATTGAGCAGTGAATGCGGGGGCCTAGTTTTCAATCCTGCCCGTAAAGGAAAGCCATTCTTCCCACGTCCCGTAAAAAACATTGAGATCCATAAAGGCTTCCTCACCTGAAAATCCTTCAAGCCTTCCGCGATTCGTATACTGCCAGAATGTCCAGTCGTATTCCCGGCCTTTTTCCGTGTCGGATTTCAGTTTTGGCTCTTTCCAGATGTCCCGGATCCACAGGGGATAGGCGTCAAATTTTCCCCGAATATACAGTTCCCAGGCCTCCCGGGTCGCGTAGATCACAGGCGTCTGGCCAAAGGCCAGTTCTACTTTTTCTAAATAATTGTTCAGTTCGGTCTCCACCTGTCCGGGATCCGGCGGATTTTCTTTTTTATCACCGTAAAACTCCACATCCACCACGGGAGCCATCAGATTTTTGAAAGGTTTTACCGTATTGATAAAATGTTCTGCCTGAGCCGTTCCGGGGCTGTCAAAGCTGAAGAAGTGGTAGGCTCCCACGTCCAGGTCTGTTTCCAGGGCTTTTTGGCAGTTGACGGCAAACAGTTCATCAGTATAGGAGCTGCCCTCTGTGGCTTTGATGTAGGCGAACCGGATCTGCTGGCCGGCCAGTACCTGCCAGTCGATGTCTCCCTGATAGTGGGACACGTCCACTCCCCGGACAGGATATCTGGCTGCTGCGGGTCCGTTGATGTGGATATATCCGTGGTATACGGCAAATATAAAACCTGATCCCAGGGCCATGATCAGTAAGGCGGCTGTAATGGCGACAGTCCGAAGTCTTTTTTTCATAGATGATTCTCCGTGTGGTTGCAAATTTCAAATGATACGGGTATATTTTAGCAGGTTCAGGAATGAATTGCCACAGAAAAAAGAGATAAATATCAGTGCCGAAAGCAGTGAAAAAACAGATATAGAGTTCCCAGCCAAGGTCATTTCTGCTATACTTTGAAATATGGAAACAAAATTATATAATGAGAGTGAGGATGAGGCTTTAAAGACAGCTTCCATGGCCGCGGTTCTTGCAGTCAGCAGAAGCGGAGCCGGCTCGTCCATACCTACATGGAGAGAAGTGGAGGATTTCGGTAATCAGAGAAAAGGATAAGGGGGAGAACAGATGGAAGCAGCAAAAGCTCTGGGCAGTTTCATTGCCCTGTTTGAAAATCCGAAACAGAGGAAGCAGACTGACAGCTGGAGGAGGTTTTTTCTGTCGGAAATCTTTTTGGGGGAACAGTTTTCTGAAAGATTTGGACAGGGGCTGCTTGCCTATATCAGGGAGCAGCAGGTGTGTCCCCGGGACAATCTTCCCGCGGGCCTTTTGATGGAACTGGCCATCGCCTATGCCATGGTTCCCCGCTTTGAGAGGGAAGAGTATTTCGAGGGCCTGAGATATCCCAAGGAGTGGTACAAGGTGTCTGTGGACCGGGAGGAGGAAGAACTGTTTCCCGCGGCCAGGTATGTGGCGGAGATCTTCAATATCCAGGGAAGGGAATGTGATCTGAAATCCATGACCAGGAAGATGCTTGCCCAGCCAGGCAATAAGACCCGCCACAACGCCTTCTCCGACTATCTGACCATGAAGGCCATGAACAGCCGTGGGCAGCTTCTGGAAGGGGAAGGGGAGAAGTGGCAGGGGATCCTGAGCAAATGTCAGGTCCATTATCTGTACGAGCGCAACGGCAAAAGGCCGGGTTTCGGGGATTATGAGAGCCGCAGCGAGTGTGTGGTGAAATTGTATGTCCAGTGGCTGAAGGACGAGAAGCTGCCGGAGTGTGTGCTGAAATTTTTTTACAGGAAGCTGGATTTTAAGGATCTGGACCACAGCAGTACCAGAGGTCTCTACGGGGCTTTGAAGGAACAGGTTGTGAGGCAGCTGCCTGATGTGGAGGATCTGCTTTTTGGGGAACAGGGAAAGGAACAGGCCATGGTGAAGGTGTACAGGGCCTGCGCCGGGATCATCAATGACCATCAGACTAATTATGACAAGTCAATCTATGAGGAGACGGAGAAGATCAGCCAGAGAGTCGGGGAACTTTTGGCCATGCCCCAGTGGGATATGCTGAAAGGGGATAAGACGTTTTTTGAGCGGCTGTATTCTGTGGCAAAACGTCTGGTGATGCCTCCTTCCCTGGCCAGGGGACTGGTGGATTATCTGTCTGAGGGAGAATATCCGGAGCCGAAGAAAACAGAACTGATCGAGAGCCTTCTCCGGTCCCTGTCCACGGAGAGGTCATGCAGAGAGATGGACTATGTGTATGAGACCGATTACCGGGATAAAGAGCAGAGTGAGACCGATTGGAGGGAAGCGGGTCTGCAGGAACTGGAAAACAGTGGGGATTTCTGGCAGTACTATCTCATGAGAGGGTTTGGGTACCGCCACAGAAAGCTGAGGGGGCAGTGGGAGAAGGACTATATCTATGAGACGGAAGGGTACTGTTATCTTCCGGCCTACATCGATTACATCTATGACCCATCCAGGGCGTGGCAGAGGCGGTTTACAGGGTTTGACGAGGAGAGGCAGGAGACAGAATGTCCTGCAAGCCGGCAGTTTGTCCTGCCGGACGGGCGGCGTCTCAAAGTGGAATTTCACTATCACTACTGCCTGTATTATGTGGATCAGGTTCCTGTGACGGCTCCGATCCTGGAGTTTAAGCAGCTTATGGAGTATGCCGGGGGACCTGAGGGCGATGGGAATCTGAGTCCCCTGAAGTTTTTCGCCTTTCTGGCAGTGACTGCCATCAAGGCGGGGGAGACGCAGGAGGCGGAGGCGCTGATCGGGAAATGGCTGGAAAAGATCCCCGTTTACCCTCAGATCTGTCCTCTCATCGCCAGGCTGCTGGCTGGGGACAATGACCGGCTGCCTGCCGATGCCAGGGCCGTGTATTACATGGAGCAGGAGCGGTTCTGCTTCCGGGCCGTTGTGGGGGATCATGGGATCCGGGTGTTCCGGCAGGTGGATTTCGGCTGGGCGGATATCAATTTCCGGCGGTCGGAATTTGGCTGGAAATGGGTGGACCTGCCCCAGAGCCTTGCCAAAAAGGCAGAGGAATTTGTTCCCGGACAATGGCAGGAGGGACAGGCCCTTGCCCTGGAAATCCTGGAGGCCCTGAGGCAGCCGAAACCTGTGCTGTCACAGTCCCGAACGGTGGCCGATATGGATATGGCAGAGAAAACTGGCGCCATCCTGGAGACCATGGGGTATTTTGAGAAGGAGGAAAGCTACTGCATGCTGCGGTACGGAGAGAATCGGAATCGGCGCCATGACCGGCTGTTTTACGGCGCCCGGGTTCCCTTTGGCTTTTCTATCCGGGCTCAGTCCTGGGAGCATGAGCGGTGGATGAATTATCTGATGTCAGTCTGCGGCACCAAGATCAAGGAGGGGAAACGGCTGGTGGCCCGGTTCGGCTGGGGATTTAAGTACAATCACAAATCGGATTTCTGGCCTGTCTGTGTCTATCAGGGGGACAGCGGCCTGTACTACGCCTACGGGGCCATCAAGCTTCACCGGGCGGAGAGTATAGATAAGCTTCTGACGGATCTTCTGAAAACGGAGTTTTCGGGAGTCACACAGGTCTGTGCCTATGAGAATTGTCTGACCGTGTCCCGGTTCGACCACAGGCTGGAGTACTGCTACAGGAAGGAGGACTGGCTTGGGTCCATAAGGGGAGAGGAAAAGGGACAGGCAGATCTGTTTACGGTGTTTGGGAGATACCGGCTGTGGACGGAGTTTGCCCGGTGGCTTGACGACCGTCTGGGACAGGGACTTCCCTCCTGGGTCAATGTGGCCGTCCTGGGCCTGGACCCGGATTTCGGAGGCTCTCTTACATTTCAGGGACTCCATGAGGAGGATGAACCTGTGGAAGCAGAGGGAGGCTGGGAAGACTTTGACAGGTATGAGGAAGACGGGGAATATGAGGATACGGAAAACTGCAGAAGACCGAGAGGCACAGGCGCGTGGAGAGAGGGACCCGGAGATGACGGAACCGGAGACGACGGAACCGGGAACAGAGCCTTTGGGAGAATTGATTACGGCGCGTATTGTCCCGACGTGCCGGTGCTTGTGTGGGAGAAGGGGCTGGATCTGGGGAGCCGTATGGAGTCTCTAAAAGAGGCGGTCAGGTGGTATGAGCAGCAGGGGGCTGTAACTCTGCGGGAGCGAGGAATTCGAATTGTGGTCGAGTGAAGAAGCGAAATATTTTACACAAGTCTTTCTGTATGTGGTACAATATTATCGCAAATTGAGGATGTATCGGGAGGTTTACGGATGACGGAACTGGAAAAAAATACGATTGTGCGCAAATTAACAAAAAAAATACGCAAAGACGGTTTCATCAAACTGAGTTCATTGAAAGCAGTTTTTTTGCAGGAAGGTATAAACATGGAACTGTATCCTTCCTCGGGTCTCAAAAAATGGATTTCTGACAATTTTCCCGAGTTCCTGATCATGGGCAAAAACGGACATGAAACACTTCGCATGGCAGACGATATGACTGCGAAAGCATGGCTCATAATCGAGAGCGAACTCATGAGGAACGGGAAGATCCTCATGTCGGCGGTCCCGGGAATATTGAGCAATCATCCGGATGGAATCAACTACAAGATTCTGGCAAAAGGGCAGCGGCTGGGCGAGTGGATACAGTCTGTTTTCCCGGATTTTAAGATATCCGGTGATAATATGTGGCTTTCACATACAAGAGAGCCGGTCGTTACCCCCGTTTTGCCGGTCAGCGAACCGGTCAGCGATACAGAAGACAGAGATGACCGTTCCCATACGGAAACTTCACTGATCGAGATTCAGCAGATGCACGTTATAGCATACATGAACTGGTGGAATCTCAATATCAAAAAAATACGCGCATATAACGAAGAAGTCACGGAAGAATCGGCGAAAAGATCCATTGCACATCAGATTGCCAGGATCCTTCTTGGAACGAACGGCACCTTTATTGACGGGATGGATGAAGATACACCCAGGGTGGCCTTTGAGACCGGATTAAAGAAAGCAGGCAGTAATGACAGTATCTATTGTGTTTTAACGCCGAATCCCAGGTACGAAAACGGCCAGAAGCAGAAATTTGTCCAAAGCGGTTTCTGCTGTTTGGGCGACGGCACCGAATTGGGAGACTGGATCAAAGAACATTCGAAGAGCACCGGAAGCAGAGAAGCTTTTTCTGTATTAGAAGGAAAAGCGGCGCTTGTAAATGAGCAATTGGAAACCATGACCGGGATTGTCGAAAAGTATCTTAAGTGTCTCGTGTCGGGGAAGCTGCCGAATGAGGAGATATCCGGAAAAATTGCAGATTTCGAAAGCGCCTGTTCTGAGCTGCGCAGCATATATTTTGAGGCCTGGAATGCTCCATATCCGGACGATCATACGGTTTTCCAGGTAAAGGAGCTGGCCAATGAGAAAAACGCAATTTCCAGACAGACGGTAAAGGCTCTCCGGGGGCTGTGTGTCATTATTGAAAAGACCCATGAATTGTTCTCCATGTATTCATTAGTGAACGATACAAACTCCACGCCCATGAGGGATAAAGCCATAATCGAGACCGTCTGTTCGGCAGCCATGGATCATACAGATTTCGGTCAGTTATTGTCCATACTGTGTTTTTATAAGGATTTAAGAGACGTAATGGCTGCAAAAAAAATCGGCAGCGACGGAATCGTGGAAAAGATCGATAATATTTCTTCCCATTTTTCAGAACTGTCTTTTAAAATTGCCGCAAAGATATTGGTAGACTCAGATCCCGGGGAACTGGCTTACTTTTCCGACCTTGAGGCAATCGAAGATCAGATCAGAGCATGTGAAAATGCTTATACAAAACCGGAGAAGGATACCGGGACCGCAAGAGAAGGCGTGTCGCCGGAACATTTGCTTGAACGGATCCATACACTGGGGAAAGACATTGCTGCAATTCACGGTTTGACGGCGGCACTCTGCGGAAATAATGAAATCGTTCAAATGCTGATCTTTTCCGAACTGACCCCGCTTGAGAACTATTTTGAAAATCACAGGAACAATCCTCTGTATACCGATGCAGGTATGGAACACCTGAAAAATAAAGATTTACCCGAAGAACTGACTTTCTGGGCCGCGGCAGAGCGCCTTTACCGTGTTATAGGTAATTTTGAAAGGATAGCGGAACGTTACTATATACTGGGGCTGCTGTTTGAAGAAGAAAAGAATTTTCACTCACTGCTGAAATTATACAGCCGTGAAAAAAACGACGACTTATATCTTAAGATTTTTAATACCTACTCAAATGACAACAGCCTGGATACGGAGGAACAGATCTCCTATCTGGAAATCTTATGCAAATGTGATCCGGGGGCGGCTCTGGCATACTCCCGGGAACACTGCTATTTACTGTATCAGCCGAGAAGCATGGAATTACTGCTTTCTCTTCCGTCCGGCATTTTGAGCGCTGAAGAAAAGCAGAGATTACTGATGAGAAAAGAACTGTTTGAAACTGCGGAAAACAGGAATGAATTGGAAAATGCCGTCTGCCATAACAATACAGATCTCATTCAAACTATTCTCTCCAGAGATAAAGAACTGACGGAAATGGGGTATTCGGAAGATGAAATCCTCAGAATCAGAAAAGCCGCTTTTTCTGTAAATGACGAGTCACTGAATACGGGCAATGTAAGCTATGACACCGGAAGCAGGTTTTACCGGTATCAGAAAAACAAAAATTCTCTGGCAGAATACTATATGTGGAAGGGGATTGCCGAGAATAAGAACATTCTGGCAAATGGATTAATGGTTATTCTTGCCGAGAATGACAGGTGGGACGAGTGCTGCAAATTATACGAATGCTTCAGAATGCTTTATTCCGAGAGCGCTTCCTGCAGAATGCTGTATTTACTGGCAAGAATAAAGAGCGATCCGTTTTCGGCCAGCGATTATATCCGCACCAATCTTCAGGAATGTCTGTCTTTTATGATCTCAAATTCGCAGACATTTATCAGGAGGGCGGTTGTTTCGCTGGGCTCCCATGACAATAACGAGATCTCCGCTTTTTATGATCAGATCAGAAGGCTGTGCTCTTTCCTTGACGATCCTCTGATAAAGAGCATCGTCTGTTTAGACCGGTCTCTGAGGGAATATTCTGATTCGGCGGCTCTTAAAAAACTGGGGGTATCCGATAAATTTGCGGCTGCCATTACCGGCATCTACAAGGCGGATTCCTATCCTCACGGAACGGACGCTTACAGCATAGGATACCGTGTTTTTATAATGATCGGAACATATAAAGGAGCCGCTGAAAATTTTGCAAAATTTGCGCTTCCGGATATGAAGGCTGTCCGGCTTCTGTGGGATATTTATAATGAGCTGGAAGACGAAATCGCATTGCTGTCACTGTTGCAGGAATATCCTGTTCTGAGAGAGGAGAATGAAGAGCGTTATCTCAGCCTGCTGTTCCAAAAAGAGTACTATTTAGAATTTGTATCCGAATGCGCCATGAAAGCAGACAGCTGGAAGAGAACCATGCAGCTGTTTATCGCCGAGCTTAAGGTGGTTCCGGATCAGGCAAGAATACCTCTGCCTGATATCGGGAATGCAGACGATAAGGAGGAAGAATCCTTATGGTATAAAACCTGGGGCGCGCTGCTGATCAGCACATTATATGAATGCCGCCGCCTGGAAGATATAAAGACAATACTGTTTCAGATGTTTACCGAATGGACGAAGTCCTTTGAGCCGGAATTAATAAGAAAGATAGTTACGGGCAATGAAACCGTTGATGAGGAAAGCTTATCCGTCATCCAGAGGCAGGCGCTGGAAACCAGACATACGGAACTGTCTTTATATATTTATAATGTGCTTAAGATCGGGGAGAAAAATGAACTCGTCTCCGGACATATCGAAAACGAGATGAGAAGACTGGACTCCCTGTCCCTGACAGATCATCTAAACGGACTGAGGAGACTGCGGGTCATTTACGGAGATTCCATTAAGAGTCTGGAGGGAGAAATCGCCCTTTTAGAGATTATACAGGTATCAGAAGAGATGCCTTCCGATGCCGAACGTAAGGCGGAAAGAATCGGAAAGATCCTCGAGTCCTTTCCGGAAGATGAAGATTTGCTGTTCCGGCTTTTACATAATATAAATGATGCGGTTATCTGCACGAAGCCGCAGATCTATAATAACCTGATAAAACTGGCGGTTACCGATGAATTAAAAACGCAGCTGGTACGGTTCTTTGATTCTCTGAACAGCAATGACGATATACTGGCTGACATAGAAATGCAGAGGAGCGTCTATTCTCTATATGCCGATACCATGATGAAGGGTGTCTTCCCTGAAGAAATAATCGCCCGGGTGGAAGACAGCTGTACGGTACACGCCCGCTTATACCGTACGGTTGAGAGTCTGCTGTGTCTGTATTTTATAAAGATCAGGGATCACAATACGGACTGCGCGGAATATATACTTCGTGTTCTTGCGGAGCATCCTCTGGACAATATGGATGAAAGCATCGGAAAGACAATAAATGCGCTGCTGAGCCGTACATGGGGATATGATATACCGGGTTATTTTGATTTATTTAAGAAGGTATTAAATAATCTGAGTATTGACGAGATAACCGCATATCTGGAATTTGTATACCGTATCAGCCAGAATATGCCGATGACGGAAATCGAGGTATCGGTAAACGAGACTTCGACAAGAGTGCTCTCCGAGGATGACAGCAACGAGCTTATCAAACACTTGTACTGCAATATTTACGATCTGGGAATCTGGGAAAAGAGTATTTCTCTGCCGATCCAGGATAATCCGGCGGCATATGCCAAGTTATTATATATGAACAGTACCTTTAATCCTGGATACTGTGAACTGTGCGCTTCTTACTGTGAAAAATATGAACAAAATGAACTGCTGATCAATGTGCTGCTGATCTGGGCAAACGTCAGGGATGAACAAAAGGCGGAAGAGTGCAGAAAATATATTGAAAACAGGCTGTATGATGATCCGGATTATTTGCTGCGGTGGAAAGATGATCTCCGGATTCTCGATCTTATAAAAGCGATCTGCATAAAATATAAAGGGTATGAGCAGGAGATACACGCCTTGCTCAGGGCCACATCACTGATCGCGGAAAAAAGCGGCAGCCCGGATGCATTAAAATACTTTTTAGAAGCATACAGATCTGAAATTTTCGGGCAAAACTGCAATCTGGGAGTTGTGCTGGTCGCAAATCTGATTTTGGATAAGAGATTCAGGGAGGCTCATGACATATTGTGCCAGTTAAAAAACGTTCTCAGTCTGATGAATTATAAAGAGCTGGTGGATCTGCTTGCCGAAAAAAATGCGGAGGAATTAGAAGAATGGGCGGGTAATATCGAGAACAGCATGATGCTTCAGCTGACAATGCCCGATGGGAATACGCCAAGTCTGGAAAAGCTGAATGAAATTACAGATCTGGGTATTGTAAACGGCCAGGCCGGAGAGACGATCAACGTTATCAAGCGTATTCTTTCCATGTTTGAAAATGATTACGGGGCCTATAATGCGCTGTATAATTTGTGCTGCACGGATCCCATAAACTTTATTCCGGATCTCCATACATGCCTGAGAGGACTGATCCGACTGCACCCTTCTAAAAACGCATCGTCTTTCTACAGGAGAAAGCAGCTGGATTACGCGGAGATGCTGGCGGTATTAGATGCTCTCTGCATCGTAAATCAATGGACAAACAGGATAACCGATTATGATTTTTCAAAGAGTACCGGAGAATACTACATGACCCATGCGTTGTCTGATAATAAGACATATCAGAAAAGGGCCGCTATCAGTGAAAAACGCACCGAAACAGAAGCATCTTTTCGCAATAGAAACGAAAAGCAGGTTCGTATGCTCACGAGAGGGTATTTAAGCGCCATATCCGGAAACTGGAAAGAATTAATTGAAGACGCATGGAAAGAGAAGGAAGATATCTCTTTTGAAATTAATGTAAGTGCCGGAACGCCTGCAAATAATGTAGGGCTGATCAGAAGCCTGCTGCGGGTTTTGCTGGAAATAAGGGAAGAAGAACGAGATGATTTTCTGAGCTGGATTCAGCAGATGTCAGCAAACGGCAGCAAAGAGAGATATCCTGAAAAGTACAGAGAGACAGAGTTTGTAACCGATTTTTATAAGGAAGGTTATTTCTCTGTTCTTGAAAGTCAGACAGAGTTTGAGCCCCTGGCCGCAATGCTGACTCATCCCTTCGAAGACTACAGCCTGAGCGGAAAGTGGGAAAAACTGTATATTGATTCGGCGCTGAAGAAAAAAACGGATACCAGCTTTTTATTTGCGACAGTCTGGATGATCAGCGCCCTGGTCAAACATCCCTATTTCCAGGCCCAGCTGCTGAAAAAAGCGGATGCGTACTTCGAAAAAGGGAACGATGCCTATGCATGGGTATTTTACAAGGCGCTTCATAAAATCAGCCGGGGCTTATATTTGCAGCATGAGATTTTTGACGGTACGGATTATAAGAAAACCTCGAATACAACCTTTAAAATCAGATGCCGGGAATATTATGAGGCCCGCTACAGAATCACAGCGCTTTTCTCTAACGACAGTTACGTAATAAACAGGGTTAAAAACTCCGGCTTTCATATCTGGAGCTGCATGAATATGGTTCTGTCTCTGCTCTACTCCCCGCGTTCTGATGAAATCAGAAGACTTTCCATGTTTTTCGGAAAGAGAAACAGGCAGCTGGCGGAAGACCTCCTGACAGCTTTTGATCCGTCAGTGAGGGATGACAAGAAATTAGAACTGATTGAAAACAGGACGGATGAAGTAGAAAAAGCATATTTCTGCTATGTGGTTAAATATCCGTTTAATCCCAAAAACAAGAGCGGAGAAATACTGATCAGCTACGCGCTGACAGATCCGGACGTAAAACAGCAGTTCAATGGGGAATATATCCGGAGTGTAAAAGCACTGGCCAATAATCCGGCAATCAGCGGTTCGCGGCCCAGCAAGCTGTTGCTGCTGGAGTCGAGAAAACCCGACGGCAAGGCTTTTGAGCAGAAAGATCCTTCCCTGTGGAATATGTCTGCCAAAACGATTATTAAAGAAAAGATCATGACAGAAGAAGAAATCCCCTTTTTTGCAAAAGACATCACCCCTGCTTTTTCCGACAGGGATATTCAGCAGGTGATCGAAGAACATAAGAAGCTTCAGAATCTGGCCGGAAATATGCCTGATAAGCTGGAACTCTCCAGGATGATCTATCAGCATTATCTGTCGGACAATCAGCCCAGGGAGGTTCTGGATGACGCGCTGCTGATGTTCGGAAACGACTATTATTATTCGGCTCTGGCTGAGGGGAAAAAGGATGTTGTAAGCCGGGTTCTTCTGGAGATGACAAGAATTTTAAAATACCGGAATCCCAAAGGAGAGGGGACAGAAACAGCAAAAAGAACCGTTCAGGAAGGCCTCTTAATATTGATCAAATCCTCGGAGGATCTGCAGTCTCTGCTGTCATACTATGGCGAACATAAAACGCTTCTGCAGTATATCAGAGGCCTGATCACAGACGGACTGGTGGGCGCCTGTGTTGCACAGGTGTTTGGCGTTCTGGACAGCCTGAGGAACTGCTATGCCTCTGTCTCTCAGGATAATCAGGAAATTTTAAGAGAAGAGCTTTCTTTAAACTACCGGCAGCTGGAAGAAATTGAAACCAACCGCTGGATGGAAATGAAAAACAGAGTGCAGAAACTGATCAATGACGAAATCAATGAGCTGGATCAGCGCCCTGTACTTCAGTTCGAGATTTTAAACTCAGGAAGCCAGCAGCATTACGGGAACCTTTTTGGAGAGGTTCACAACATAGGAAAGATCGCCGCGGAAAATATAGTGATCCAGGCGGCCTACAGCGATAACAGCAGCAGTAATCAGTATATTCTCAAGAGACTTTCTCCGGAAGGAAAGGCGGTTTTTGAATTAGATTACAGCTGCGATAAGAAGACAGATAAAATAGATTATCTGGTCACGGTCAGTTTCGGCTATTCAGAGCGGATGCATTCTTCAACGGTGTGCAAAGGAACTCTGATACTTGAGGATATAAAAAAGCCTGATTATCCCACAGGACTTCTGACTCAGTATGCTGACGGCATCATGTTTAAAGTTGACGAAGCAACCGGCGAGGTTTACAGTCCGGAATTTGTCGGACGCAAAAACGAAACCGCCATGCTTCGCAATCTGGTGGCAGGAGATTCGTTTGAAGACTATAAGAGCGCGTTGATGTACGGTATTCGAAGAACAGGTAAAACATCGCTTCTCAATTATCTTGAAGCGTTTATAGGACTGAAACGCGATAATATAATCTGTGTAAAGACGGATTGCCAGTCTATTCCGGCAAAAGATCCTATTCAGTATGTATTTATCGATCGGGTCCTGGATATCGTTGAAAGGAAAATACCCGGAATAAAAACAGAAAATGCGTGGAGTGAATTAAAACAAAACTGGAGCAGCGGATATTTCTGTGCTGATCAGCAGCCTGAAAAATTGAGTCTGTTCTATATGGATGTCAAGGAACTGATCAGAGATAAAGGATTATTCCTGATCATAGATGAGATCGATCGGTTGTTTGAGCGTGTGGAGCAGACGCAGATGAAGTACCACAGAAATCTGGACAGCCTGTTTGGAGCTGTCAGCGAAATACTGAACAGCTATGCATGCAGAAAAGCGGTTCATCTCGTAATCTGCGGATCAAACTGGCTGATACGATATAATCTGAAAGGAGACAGAAAAAATCAGCTGTTCCAAAGATTTGGGAAACAGGTCATTGAGGTCGGAAAACTCCCTGAAAACGATGCCAGGGAAGTCATCTTTCTGCCCTATCGGCCATATCCTGAATTGATCATCACGGAAGAGGCCGTGAAGTGGATATGGGATTATGCCGGAGGCTTGGTGTGGCATACAAAACTCCTGGGTGAGGAAGCCATAGAAAGAGCAAAAAAAGACAACCGATATGTGGTATATCCGTCAGACATAAGGCAGAGCATGCCAAAAGTTATTACAGAACTTTGGTGCAAGCAGTTTTACGAAGGCTGTGAAGACGGTGAAGAAAGAAGATTCGTAGACGCGATGCAGAGCCTGGCGGCCAAGAAGGATGCATATGTACATATCAATCAGCTTTCAGACCTGATGGGGACAGCCAGGGTGGAGATACAGAGAATCATCACGGTTCTTCTCGGCCTTAAGATAATCACGGCCCATCCAATTGATTCACAGATGTTCAGATTTGAACTGGATATATACAGAAGGTATTTCAGAACCAACCCTTCTATATATGAACAGGTCATGGAGGAACCTGATATCTTTCAGATCAAACAGTCTGAAAAGAATAAAAATGAGCCCTTAGCCGTGATCAATAATCTGCAAAATAAAGAACAGCAGGAGCCTGATCCGGATCTTAACGGATCGTCATCAGACGACGACAGTGAATGGTACGACGAATGAAAAACCAGGAGGAATGAAAATGGAACTTAATCCGTTTATTGAAGATTTTCCTGTAGAATGTACAGACGAATGGATCGGTGATAAAACTCTTATCAAAAAACTTGAGTACAGCGTTAAAAACAGAGTCAACACCTATGTGGTCGGACCGGAGGGGAGCGGAAAAACATCTCTTCTGAGAACTACTTTTTCTCCTGAATACAGAAAGAAAATAGCGGAAACAAAAAAGAAACTGATCTATTTCGCCGATTTATCGACGAGGAGCGACAGCAATGACCTCTGTGAGTACCTTGCAGAACGTCTGGAAAAGTCGCTGGGATTTTTAATCAGCGATAAAGAACTGCTGGCACAGATTCTGGAGACAACAGCCCCGCTCAACGGTATATCAGGAAAAACAAAATTTCAGAATATGATAGAGGAGATCCATGATAACTGGGGATATTTCGTTATAATAGTTATGGATTATTTCGAAATGTTTACCCTGTCATCAAACGTGACGCAGGAGCATCATGACTGCCTCAGAAGTCTGATTGAGAGCGGATATATACAGTGCATCGTTGCGACCAATTATGATCTTACAAAGGATTCTCTGCCCAAGGATGTAAGAGGCTCCTACTTTTTGCAGAAGTTTACGAACGTTATTGAAATGTCCCCCTTTTCACAGGAAGATGTGCGGTCCTATCTCAATAAAAAGCAGGAAGGCAGCGATCTTGTCATTCCGGATACAATGAACAGCCATATATTTAACCTCAGCGGAGGAATTCCGAAATTCGTAAATCTTCTGGCAAAACAGATATATGAAAACATTCTTTCCAATAACGGCGAGGTCAATATCGGAGGTACTGTTAAGAGTGCGCGTTTTCAGTGCGAGATACTGATGGATGGCTGGAGCAAGCTGTTGACAGACACACAGATTAAGGTACTTAAGATGCTGGCGGCTCAGGCGTCTTCAAATAAGGATTATGCCTGTTGTGATTTTACTGCATCGCCCTATGAAGAAGCAGTTGCGGCTCTCCTGCAGAGAGGATTACTGCGCAGATACATATATCAGGACAGAAACAAAAACCTTATATCCAGGGATTTTCTTGTGCGGTTTAATTCCCTCCTGTTTCAGCGATATTGCCGGGAGGATAAGATGACGGCGGCATCAAAGCGAAATCCGTTACAGGATATCGAAAACAAAAAAATGCAGAATCTCCCAATGGACAGACCGACGATTGTAGTAAACGGTGATTACTATGAGAACGGTTCTGCAAATGAGTCGAAAGAAGTAAAAATTCAGAATATGCAGTATGTTCAGGGGATATCGGCAAAAGAATTTCTTCTCATGCTTGGAGACAGCAGCGATCAGGAAGAGCTGGGACTTCTTATAGGAAGCCGTTTACAGAGACATATTCAAAGCAAATTTGATCCTGATAATCTTCGGCAGGTTTTAGAGCTTCCTTATGAAAGCGAAGAAGAGCATGACAGATTGGTCGACCAGACATTCCATGATGCAGGAAAGCAGATATTTCCGGATATCGAGGTGGATGAATATGAGGACATTGTCGACGTAACGGAATCCGAACTGCAGACACTGGATGAAAGATTCGTTATTGCCAGAAACAGAATACATCATGATCTGAAGGACGAGA
The DNA here is from genome assembly GCA_910586845.1 of uncultured Hungatella sp. Taxonomy (GTDB): domain Bacteria; phylum Bacillota; class Clostridia; order Lachnospirales; family Lachnospiraceae; genus UBA3402. The sequence goes on along the minus strand of CAJUJV010000012.1, from coordinate 28,974 downwards.
TACTGGAAAAGCAGAGCGTACGGTGCCAGTTTTATCTTAAAATGGCAGTGGTGGTCGAGGATGCCTTATCGCTGCCCCATCTTGATTTTGACGATTATTCCGCACAGCTGATTTTGTACGGGAAAGCGGTGGAACAGGCCTTAAGAGACAATCTGTTTGCAGCCTTTCAGGGCATATCGGCTTTGTCAGAATATAGCTTAAAGGAGAAAGCGAATATTCCGGCAGCAAGAGATAACTTTAAGCATATGAATGTTTCAAAAACCTATATCGGCAATTTCGCCAATCTGATATCCGGCAAAAAAATATGTCTTGCGGATCTGTGCGCCAGTATCACCTTTCATCTATACGGGGGCACAATACCGGAGGACTGGGGCAGATGGTGGGACGATCTGGCATCCGATATCCATCGTGCCAGGGAAATAAGAAACCTGGCTGGTCACGCCGATCATAAATCGCCGGAGAAAGACAAAGTACAGGAAATGTTTGAGCTTCTTTTCGGGGCGGACTGTTCTGTGGGTATTCTGGATCGGATTCTGGCAGGACGTGATTTATGTCTGCAGTATGTGGTTCTTTCCATTGATCCGAAAGAGGCGGAGAAAATAATAGGTCAGAGTCTTGAGATGAAATGCATTAAACAAAAGACAAATGGCGGAATTCGTGGAAAACTTATTCAAAACGGATATGAGGTAAATATTTCTCCAAGAAAGGTAAATAAATATGAGCAGGAAAACCGCCTGTCAGATATAACTTATGAAAACCGTTTATTTATGGTTAAAATATTGGAATTCAAGCATGACAGCAATAAAGACTTTTTTGTCGGGGAAATCGATAGTATGATCTGATATTTTAAAGCTCAAATTTCCCGGTCCCGTCTTGCTTAACTCTGGTTGCCATGTTATAATACCTGTTATAAAGCCGCGAAAAGACAAGGAGTGGGACATGGAAAAAGTATTGATTGTTGACGACAGCCCTATACAGGCTACGCAGTTAAAATCTATTCTGGAGTCTGACTATGATATCAGAGTCGCCCAGACAGCACAAGACGGCCTCAGCTATGCCAGCTCCGGCGATTATTCCCTGATTCTGCTGGATGTGGTCATGCCGGGGATGGACGGATTTACGCTGCTGAAGAAACTACAGGAGGAGATCATCACTCAGAGTATTCCGGTGATTCTGATCACAAGTCTTTCTGATATCGAGCACGAACAGCTGGGCCTGACCCTCGGAGCGGTTGACTACATATCAAAACCTTTTCATCCGCTGATTGTCAAGGCCAGAGTGAATACTCATATCAAGCTGTACAAATACCGCAAACAGGTGGAGCACCAGTCCATGACCGACCAGCTGACGGGGATCGCCAACAGGCGGCAGCACGATACCTACAGTATTGTCAAATGGAATGAAGCCACCCGGCTTCAGGTGCCCTTTTCTGTCTGTATGTTTGATATCGATCATTTTAAGGCCTACAATGACAGTTTCGGCCATCCGGCGGGAGATAAGGTGATCGCCAGTGTAGCCAGAACCGTTTCTTCTTATTTACAGCGCAGCACGGATTTTCTGGCCAGATACGGAGGGGAAGAGTTTGTGGCCTTCTTTCTGGGGGACAATGCCAAGAGGGCTTTCGAGTATTTAAAGAGGATCCGTCAGGCGGTGGAGGATCTGCACATCCGCCATGAACCTTCCGTCTCCAAGTGGGTTACGATCAGTATCGGAGGGATCACGGTGATCCCCCAGAGGGAAAATTCCTACGAGGTCTATTTGAAGATCGCGGATACCATGCTGTATGATGCCAAACGGTTTGGGAGAAACCGGGTGGTCTGGGCCAACGAGAAGATGGAGCAGTGGCATGAAACCGAGACCTGATCGAATTTTGGGTGTATGAAAAGCGGATCATGGTCCGCAGTATTACAGGGAGCAGGAGACAGCTTCCAATCTGATTACTATATAAAAAGGGGAGCTAAGAGATGAAGAGCATTCGGACAAAAATCACCAGATATCTTATTCTGACGGTTCTGGGAGCCGTGTTTGCCGTGGGAGGATTCAGCATTGTACTGAATTACAGGAGTACCATAACCACGGTGGATCAGATGATGAGCGAGAGTGCTGTTCTGGCGGCGGAGAGAGTGGAGCAGGAGCTGACGGCCTACAAGAATGTGGCTATGGATACAGGCTGTATTCCCCAGCTGTCTGACGGGACCGTGTCAGTAGAGCAGAAGCGTTCCATCATCGATGAGCGCGTGACCATTCACGGCCTCCAGAGGGGCAATATTATCGGCCCTGACGGCATCAGTATTTTTGACGGAAAAGATTACTCTGACCGTGAGTATGTGAAGCAGGCCATGGAAGGGAACGTCTATGTGTCCGAGCCTCTTATCAGTAAGATTACCGGGGAGCTGTCCATCATGGTGGCCGCGCCTCTGTATGAAGGAGGGATCCACGGCTCTTCCATTGTGGGAGTCGTCTATTTTGTTCCCCACGAGACCTTTTTGAATGATATCGTGTCCACCATAAAGGTCAGCGAAAACAGCAGGTCCTACATGATCAACCGGTCAGGGGATACGATCGCTGACATTACACTGGATACCATTACCGTCCAGAATATTGAGAATGAGGCTAAGAGCGATTCTTCATTAAAAGAACTGGCTGCTATCCACAGCAGGATGCGTCGGGGAGAGAACGGATTCGGAAGCTATAAAAGCGGGGTCAAGCCCATGTTTGCCGCTTATGCCTCGGTAAACGGCACAGACGGCTGGAGCGTGGCGGTGACGGCTCCTCAGTCGGATTACCTCTCCGGCACATACAGCGGCATCCTGATCAATGTGGCAGTGATCGTGATTTCCATATTCGTTTCCAGCGTCGTCGCCTTAAGGCTGGCGGGAAGTATCAGCAATCCCATGAAGGCCTGCGCGGAGCGCATGAGGCTGCTGGTAGGGGGAGATCTGGAGTCTCCCGTTCCTCAGGTTGACAGTGAGGACGAGACCGGCATGCTGGCCAGATCCACAGGGGAACTGGTGGAAGGCTTAAGTACCATTATCAATGATATCAGCTATCTGCTGGGAGAGATGGCCCATCAGAATCTGGACATCCAGTCCAAAAACCGGGAAGCCTATGTGGGAAGCTTCCAGAACATTTTGCTGTCCATGCGCAACATGAAGGTGGAACTGAGCGATATCATGCGCCAGATCAACCAGTCGGCGGATCAGGTGTCCACGGCCAGCAGCCATATTTCCGACAGCGCCCAGACCATGAGCCAGGGAGCGGTGGAGCAGGCCAGCTCGGTGGAAGAGCTGGCTGCCAGGATCGCCGAGATCTCGGACCAGGCCAAAGGCACGGCTCAGGGGGCTCTGGAAGCTAGGAATCAGACTCATCTGGCCGGCCAGGAGGTTTCTGCCTGCAACCAGCAGATGCAGGAGCTTATGGAGGCCATGGGGCGGATCCAGCACAGCTCCGATGAGATCGGAAAGATCATCAAGACCATCGAGGACATCGCTTTCCAGACCAATATCCTGGCACTGAACGCGGCTGTGGAAGCAGCCCGGGCAGGCAGCGCGGGAAAGGGATTCGCCGTGGTGGCAGACGAGGTGCGCAACCTGGCAAGCAAGTCGGCGGAGGCTTCCAAGAGCACTTCCGCCCTCATCGAACATTCCTCTCAGGCAGTGAACCGGGGAACCGATATCGCCCGGCACACGGCGGAAACGCTTATGGAAGTTGTGAACAGTATGGATTCGGTGGTCAGTTCCATCGACAGGATCGCCACGGTGTCCAACGAGCAGTCATACGCCGTCGCGCAGGTGACAGAGGGGATCAACCAGATTTCGGGAGTGGTGCAGAGCAACAGCGCTACAGCGGAGGAGAGCGCCGCGGCCAGTGAACAGCTTTCCGCTGAAGCGGTGGGACTTAAGAAGCTGGTGGATAAGTTTACTCTCGCGAGGAATTAAGGAGTTTTTATGGAGAACAGTAAAGTGTTTGCCATGAAATTTTCCAGGGTTTATCCTCTTCTGGTTCAGAAGGCGGAGCGGAAGGGACGGTCAAAGGAGGAAGTGGACCGGATCATCTGCTGGCTTACAGGCTATGACGTCCGGGGGCTGAATGAGCAGCTGGAGCGGGATGCGGACTATGAGACGTTTTTCGCTCAGGCTCCTTCCATGAATCCGGGATGCGCCCTGATCAAAGGGGTAGTCTGCGGCGTCCGGGTGGAGGAAATTCAGGATCCGCTGATGAGAAAGATCCGATACCTGGATAAGCTGGTGGACGAACTGGCCAGAGGAAAGTGCGGAGCTGAATGTGATATGAGGAGACCGGGAAGGCAGATCCTGATCTCCTCATATTTTGTTTGCCCGGCACAGGCGAAATCTAACGGGTGAAAAAACAGACGCAAAAGAGTGTTATTTTAGTGCTGCCGGTTCTTCTCCGGAGCTCTCACCCCATGGTTTTTGCGGAACTCCCCGATAGTGGCCAGACCGGCGTGGGATACGGGCTTGATCCATTTAGCAGAGTACATGTGGCGCTGCATGATAATGTAGCGGATAGGCTCGTCTACATAGCACAGGGCAAACACCAGGAGGAAGGGGGCGTGGAACCCGTAGTTGGCTCCGTAGACAAAGGGCAATACCATGAGATACATGAAGGTGATCTCCATGATGGAGCCGAAGGCCGCATCTCCGGCGGAACGGTAGGTGTCGTTCTGGACCCAGTTGCCCATGCGGATCACCGCGGCCATGCTGTAGATGAGGAGCATGCCCGTGCCGATGCGGTAGGACTCATTGCTGAGCCCCATGGCGTGGAGAAGAGGCTCATGGACAGCGATGAGTGCAAGGCAGGCGGTTCCGATCAGGCCGCTGCACAAGTACACAAGGCGCCATGCCCGCTTGTAGGCGGTCTCGTGGCGGCCGGCCCCCACCTCCTTGCCCACCAGGACAGAGGCAGCGTTGGAAAAGCCGCTGAAAAAGGCGATGACAAGGCCTTCCAGGGTCCGGAATACGGCCACAGCGGCGATGGCCTGTTCGCTCTGATGGCCGAGGACGATATTTACCATCATATTGCCGATGCCGATGAGTACCTCGTTGCAGAGGATAGGGAAACATTTCTGGAGATACTGAGTCACAAAGGGCCGGTTCCACCGGAAATGCCTGGAAAATGCCAGGACAAAAGGCAGTTTTTTCCTGACGATAAAGCCCAGCAGCACGATCAGGTTCACCACACCTGCCAGTACGGTCCCCAGCGCCGCTCCGGCTGCCCCCATCTGAGGAAAACCCAGTTTGCCGAAGATCAGCAGATAGTTGAACAGGCAGTTGGCGATAACAGAGGCAATGCCTCCGTAGAGGGGGATCTTCACCTGTTCGATGGACCGGAGAAGAGCGCTTATGGCCATGGCGAGAATCTGAAGAGGGTAGGCAAATCCCACAATCCGCAGGTAGATGACGCCGATGGCCTGGATCTCCTGTTTGTCTGTGTAGATGTTCATGACAAATTCCGGACAGGTCAGAGCCAGGGAGGCGAAGAGCACGCCGACGGTCATCATGAAGCTTAAGGTCAGGCCGTAGGACCGGGTGATTCCGTCCTCGTCCCCGGCGCCCCAGTACTGGGAGAAGAAGAGCATGCCTCCTCCCACGAATCCCCAGTATCCGGCAAACATCAGGCTGGAAAACTGGGCGCACAGCCCTACGGCTCCCACAGTCCTCTCTCCCAGAGATGCCAGCATCATGGTGTCCACCATGCTTCCCGTGGTGGTCAGAAGGTTCTGTAAGGCTACAGGCACGGCGATGACGGCGATATGTTTTATAAAATAGGGCCAGTTGAAGGCTGATCTGGTTTTCATGGCGGATTTCCTCTTTTCTGTACTTGAATATGAAGGATGGTTGATTACGCAGTTAAAGAAGAGTATAGCACACCGGCGGGAGGAAATCTACCTTCATTTCCGTATCGGCCCTCTTATAGCGCCTTGTCATTTCAGATGGCCCATGTTAGCGGGTTGAGGATGAAGAGATCCTCAAATACGGAATCGCCTGCTTTAGAAAGAAATGTAAAGTGGTATTGGAAATTTGTTGACATTAGTATGATTTCGTACTATACTATATAGTACGAAATCATACTAATGTTTTTGGGGCTTATGAGATCTTTTCTGACATTCCCGAATTTCGAAGTAGGAGGTTTTTATGAAACCGGTAATTTCCAAAGAACTGAAACGTTACAATTACCTTTTCGGCGAGACCAGCGCTATCTATCATGAGATGTACTTAAAACTGGGCCTGTCCGACAGCGCCGCTATGATTCTCTATGCCATCCTGGAACAGGGAGACCGATGTCCGCTGAAAGCCATCTGCCATACCACATGCCTGAGCAAGCAGACGGTCAATTCTGCTCTTCGCAAGCTGGAGGCAGAAGGTATGATCTATCTGGAGATGTCCGGTTCCAAACATAAAACCGTCTGTTTCACGGAGCAGGGGAGAGCTCTGGCGGATCGGACCGCGGGCCGCGTTATGGAGGCGGAAGATCAGATCTTTGCTTCCTGGACAAAAGAAGAGGTGGAAACATATCTGGGACTGACAGAGGCTTTTGCCAGGGCTCTGAAAGAAAAGGCTGAAGAGATGGAGGGACATGCATGAGAAGAAACAGGAAGGAGACGGGCATTCAGCTGTCCGATCATTTCACATACAAGCGTCTGCTGCAATTTACCTTTCCGTCTATGGTCATGATGGTATTTACCTCTGTCTACGGAGTGGTAGACGGATTTTTTGTGTCCAATTTTGCCGGCAAGACCCCTTTTGCGGCTGTCAATTTTATCATGCCTCTGCTGATGATTTTGGGCTGTGCCGGATTTATGTTCGGTACAGGAGGCAGCGCCCTTATCGCCATTACTATGGGAACAGGCCAGAAGAAAAAGGCCAATGAGCTGTTCTCTCTGATCGTCTACGCTGCGGTCTTTTGCGGTCTCATCATCATGGCCCTGGGTCTTGTTTTTCTTCGGCCTGCCGCTATTCTCATGGGAGCCGGTGGACGGCTTTTGGAGGACTGTGTACTCTACGGGACTATCAATCTGCTGGCGCTCCCTTTTTATATTCTCCAGTACGAGTTCCAGTGTCTGTTTGTCACGGCAGGAAAGCCTCAGATGGGGCTGTGGGTTACCGTAGCTTCCGGCATTACCAATATGGTATTGGACGGGGTGTTTGTGGCGGGATTTTCCTGGGGTCTGGCAGGAGCCGCCTGGGCTACGGCCCTCAGCCAGTTTGTGGGAGGAGTGATTCCTCTGATCTATTTCGGACGGAAAAACGGCAGTCAGCTGAGGCTGGGAAAATGCAGATTTGACGGCAGGGCACTCCTGAAGACATGTACCAACGGTTCCTCCGAGCTCATGAGCAATATTTCCATGTCTGTGGTGGGGATGCTCTACAATATCCAGCTGATGAAGTATGCCGGTGAAAACGGCGTGGCGGCCTACGGGGTCCTTATGTATGTAAGCTTTATTTTCCAGGCCATATTCATCGGATATGCGGTGGGAAGCGCGCCTGTGATCGGATATCATTACGGGGCCAGACAGTATGAGGAACTGAAAAATCTCCGGAAGAAGAGCATGAAGATCATGGGGGTGTTTTCTCTGACCATGTTTCTGGCAGGGCAGGTGCTGGCAAGGCCTTTTTCCCTTATATTTGTCAGCTATGACAGGGAGCTTTTGGAGATGACAGTCCAGGGATTTCTCATATTTTCCTTCTCCTTTTTGCTGTCCGGCTTCTCTATTTTTTCATCGTCCTTTTTTACGGCCCTGGGCGACGGTCTGACTTCGGCGCTGATCTCCTTTCTCAGGACTCTGGTGTTCCAGAGCGGGGCTGTGATCCTGCTGCCTGTGGTGTGGGGACTTAAGGGAATCTGGCTGTCCGTCATGGCGGCGGAGGTTCTGGCGGCCGGGGTGACGGCGCTGTTTCTGGAAGGAAAAAGGAAGATGTATCATTATTGACGCAAATTATTTAAAAGAGGTGGCCGGGAGGCTTCCGTTGGAGAATGGATATTATGAATGGAAAAAACAATAAAAATTATATCATACGCAATCTGACAACAAAGGATCTGGAGCAGTACAATGCATTGCTCCGCTATGCCTTCCAGGTGACGGAACAGGAGTTGGCCAAATACGGCTGGGGGGATGAGGAGATCAAACAGTCAAAATTCCCTGTTCTGGAGAGGGCGGATATCCTGGGCTGCTATGACGGGGAGACTCTGGTTTCCCAGTTTGCAGTCTACCCTCTTAAAATGGATATTTACGGGGCGGTTTTGCCTGTCGGCTTTATCACCAGCGTGTCTACCTATCCGGAATATTCCGGTCAGGGCATCATGTCGAGGCTAATGAAAAAAAGCCTTATGGGGATGAGGGAAAAAAGGCAGTCCCTTGCACTCCTGTACCCCTACTCCATCCCTCTGTACCGGAAATTCGGGTGGGAGATCATTTCCAATAAAATTTCCTATGTCATAAAGGACCGGCAGATCCCCTCAAAGGCCGGGATATCAGGATTTGTCCGCCGGGTCGGCTGGGACAGCCGGGATTTTATGGAACTGCATACGGCCTTTGCGCGGCAGACCCATGGCTGTCTGTTCCGGAATTCTCTGGCATGGGAGGAGTACTGGAGATGGGCAGACGATGACACCGTGGTCGCCATATATTACACGGAGCAAGGAGACCCTTCCGGCTATATGGTCTATCTGATCCGAAACGATGTCATGTATATAAAGGAGATGATCTATCTGAACCGGGAGGCCTACAACGGGCTGTGGCAGTATATCCATGCCCACGATTCCATGATCGACGAGGTGAGAGGAAACACTTATTTCAATGAGCCTGTGGCCTTCGATATGGATGACGGAGACATCAAGGAAACCATACGCCCATATATCATGGGAAGGATCATTGATCTGGAGATGTTTTTAAAAGATTATCGATGTGATCCTCAGGAACAAAATGTATGCATCGCCTTTGAGATCACGGATCCGGTGCTGGACTGGAATCAGGGTACCTTCCATATCCTGTTTCATGAGGGCCGCTGCCGTCTGACCGACGATCCGGCGGAGTACCGGGTTTCCATGTCCATAGGAACGCTGACTACCCTGTTCCTGGGCTATAAGACCGCGGTCCAGCTGTATCGGAGGGAACGGATACAGGGAAGCGAACGCTCTGTGCAGAGACTGGATGATGTGCTGCTTCATGAGACGCCTTATATCTCGGATTATATTTAAAAAAGAGGGTATCGCAAAACTGTGGTACCCCTTTATGCGCGGCCCCGAAAAGAGTATTACCGCCTGTCGGCGGCACGGGGCTGCGGCGGGCAGGGAAAAGCCTCCCCTGCCCGATGAGATTTAATCCAGATCTTCTCCGTTGCTCCCGATGACCTTCTTATACCAGAAGAAGGAATCTTTCCGGCTTCTGGAAAAGTCGCCGGTACCGTCGTCGTGGCGGTCAACATAGATGAATCCGTAGCGCTTTGCGTACTGGCCGGTTCCGGCGGATACCAGATCAATGGGACCCCAGGTGGTGTAACCGATCAGCGGCACGCCGTCCTCGATGGCTTCGCCCATGCAGCGGATGTGCTCGCGGAAATAATCGATACGGTAGCTGTCATGGATAGAACCGTCTTCCTCCACCTTGTCGAAAGCGCCGAAGCCGTTTTCCACTACCATGAGGGGCGTGTGGGGATAGCGGTCATGAAGCACATTCAGGGTGTAGCGCAGCCCCAGAGGATCGATCTGCCAGCCCCAGTCGGAGGCCTTCAGGTATGGGTTCTTGACTCCTGCGGCCAGATTGCCGGCAGTCTTTTCCGCGTTTGCGTCCGTGGAGACGCAGTTGGTCATGTAGTAGGAGAAGGTGTAGAAGTCCACAGTGCCGTTCTTGATGGTCTCCTTATCCTCATCTGTAATAAAGGAAGCGTCGATGCTGTGATCCTTAAAGTACTTCAGGGCAAAGGTAGGATACTCGCCCCGGATCTGTACGTCTCCGCAGATGTTGTTCTTAAAGTTATCCTCCGTGTAGGCGGCGAAAATGTCCTTCGGGTTGGGAGTCAGGGGATAAAGGGTTACATGAGCGATCATGTTGCCGATCATAAAGTCCGGATTGATCTCGTGGCCTTTCTGTACCGCCAGGGCACTGGCCACAAACTGGTTGTGAAGAGCCTCAAAGGTGGACTGAGGATCTGATTTCAGATCGCTGAGCTTAATGGGGGAAGTGGCCCTGATGTCATCCTCATCCATAAGTCCCAGGCCGTAGAGATTGCCGATACCTCCCTCGCCCATGCAGGGGATGTTGATCTCATTGAAGGTCAGCCAGTATTTTACTTTGTCTTTATAGCGCTCAAAACAGGTGACAGCGTACTTTACAAACAGATCTATGGTCTTCTTGTTGGAGAAGCCATGATATTTGGTTACGATGTTCCACGGAATCTCATAATGGCACAGGGTCACCAAAGGTTCAATGCCATGCTTTTTGCACTCGTCGAAGACATCATCGTAAAATTTCAGACCGGCCTCGTTGGGAGTCTCGTCATCGCCGTTGGGGAAGATACGGCCCCAGTTGATGGACAGGCGGAAACAGGTAAAGCCCATCTCTCCGAAGAGCGCGATGTCCTCTTTGTAGTGGTGATAGAAATCGACGGCCTCATGGCTGGGATAGAAGGCGTTGGGATCCGACACCGGAAGGAATGTCCTGGGTGTCTTTACATCGCCGCCTAAGAGCATGTCAGGTACGGACAGCTGCTTGCCGTCTTCCAGGTATGCACCCTCGCACTGATTGGCGGCTACGGCACCGCCCCACAAAAAGTTTTTTGGAAAAGCCATAATATAATACCCCCTCTTTATTTTTAGTAAATTTTACCATAGCAGGGCAGTGATGTCAATTAAATCAGACACATATGCCTGTACCCTTATCCACGAAGGAGATGGTTCCGTGAAATATGTTGCTCTTTCGCTCTGTGATGTGATAGAATTGTCCTGAATAAAACCATGGAGGAAACCATATGAAATTATTTATCAGTGCAGATATCGAGGGAACAGCCGGAATCGTAAACTGGAACGAGACCAAGCCGGGAGACCAGTACGAATATTTTTCCGGACAGATGACGAAGGAGGTGGCCGCTGCCTGCCGCGGAGCCGTGGCGGGCGGCGTCTCGGAGATCCTGGTGAAGGATGCCCATGCTTCGGCCCGGAATCTGGATCCGTCGGCCATGCCCAGGGAAGCCCGGATTCTGCGGGACTGGACGGGAGGCCCGGCCTGTATGATGGCTGGCATGGACACGACCTTTCAGGCAGCAGCCATGACCGGCTACCACACATGTGCGGGGAGTGACGGCAATCCTCTGGCTCACACCATGAATCTGGGAGTGGAGAAGGCGGCCTTAAACGATATTCCCTGCAGTGAATTTACTTTAAACGCCATGTATGCCGCATATCAGAAGATACCGGTGATCTTCCTGAGCGGGGACAGGATGATCTGCGATATGGCAGAGGATTTGTGCCCCGGCATCACCACGGTAGCTACCATCCAGGGGATGAACGGCGGCTCCATAGGAATGCACCCGGAGGAGGCGGCACAGCGGATTTACAGCGGTATGGAGCAGGCGGTAAAGAAACTTGTCAAACAGGCAAAAGCAGGGAAAAGCTCCGACTGTCTCATCAGCCTTCCGGAGTATTTCATCCTGAAGGTCCGTTATCGGGACCACAAGAAAGCCTACACTGCCTCGTTTTATCCCGGCGCAGTGAAGACAGGGCCCAAGACGGTGGTCTTTGAATCCGACGACTTTATGAATGTGCTGCGGTTTGTGATGTTCTGTATGTAGAGATTCTTTTTTTCACAGTAAAACGGGCTCCTGCGGTCACCTGTCCGGTGAAGCAGAGGCCCGCCTCCGGGCAGATGAAAAACTCCCCTGCCCGATTTCTTGTTTATCATCATAGATTTCCCACAGATTAAGAAAAGATCCGGATCAGAATTTCCCGTTCAGGGACCGGAGATATTCCTGGGCATCCGCCAGAGCTTCCTGAGGCGTCCGGTGTCCGTTCAGGGCCTCCAGCAGATTCTTCCCCAGCTGATATTCAAATTCTTTCTGGTCGTAGCTGAAAGAACGGAAGGACAGAAGCGGGCGGCTGATCCCTTCCCGGATATGTCCGGACAGATAACTGAGCCACGGATAGATATCGATCACCTGCTGCTGTTCATAGACAATGGCCGCGGAGGAGATCCCGCCTAGCAGAACCAGATCAGTGGCGATATCCGGCCCTGCCGCCCATCGGATAAACTCATAAGCTTCCCTGGGATAGGAGGAGAATCTGCCCACCCCCAGTGAGCCTCCTGCCAGCAGGGAGTTGCCGCCGGGCAGAGGGGCAAAGCCGATGTCTCCGTTAAAGGCGGCTCCCTCGGCCCGGATGAACTGGGAAGCATAATGGAGATAGAGAATCGTAGTGGCATAGGAGCCGCTGACGAACCCGGATGCCACATCGCTCCAGTCCTGAGTATGGGAAGTATCCGCATATCTGGAAAAACGGATATAGCCTTCCAGAGCAGAGACGGCGGCTTCCGTCTGCAGGTTGATCATGCCGGCAGGAGTATAGACCGGACCTCCGGAACAGATGAGCCTGGGAAGGTATTCGCTGGTCAGAGATGTCTGGCTGGTATAAGCCGCTATACTGGCTCCGTAAGGAGTAGGAGAGTCGCTTCTGAAGGCCCTGGTGAAAAAGCGGGCCACAGTCTCCAGCTCTTCATAAGTTGCGGGGATTTTCAAGGGCTTTCCGTATTCCTCATAAAAAGCTCTCTGCTGTGCCACGCTTTCAAAGAGGGACCTTCTGTAAAACAGCAGCTGCATGCTGATATCAAAGGGAAATGCGTAAAGAGTACTGCCGGACCTGGAATAGTCTTCCGGGATAGAGTCCAGGAAACAGGAAAAATAGGCTCCGGCCCCTCTGTCGATGTCATCCAGAGGACGGTAGATCCTGGGAGCCATCAGGGAAAGGCAGGAAGGATCGACCCGGATAATGTCCCAATGTTCCTCCTCTGACAGGGCTCTGACCAGCAGCTCGCTTAAAGGCACGGTGACGATCTCCACCCGGATGCCGGTGCTCTTCTGAAACTGAGGCACAAGAGTTTTCAGAGCGGAAACCGTGGGAGTGTTGTGGGAGAGCATCCGCAGAGCACAGTCTGTATGGGAGGAAAGGAAACTCCTGCCTCCTTCCGTCTTTACCCCCCGGCAGATGCGGGAAGGTTCCAGGACCCGGGAGGCGGGAGGAGTTTTCTGCTCCAGCGCTCTCATCAGTTCTTCAGCCGCCGATATCCCCAGATCTCTGTAGTTCAGCTGGATCTGAATGGAGTGGTTGTCCGGAAGCGGGGAGAGGGGGGCAGGGCACAGGATACAGGGAGTTCTGCCGGTAAATCGGATAAAGGCATTCTCGGCCAGACGTGCCAGCTGTTCACTGCCGGCGATACAGTAATCCGTATCGGGAAAAGCGGCGGCCAGCTCATAGGAGGCGGGAGACAATTCTCCGTGGCGGTTCTCAAAGATCCGCTTCCTGTCAATGGGGAGCAGCCGGACCAGCTCTTCCATAAACCGGCTCTGATCCTCAAAAGAAAGAGAGCCGGTGAGGACCGAGATACGGGAGGACCGGGAGGTCACGGCAGAAATCAGTCCGGCGGCTTTGGCCATGTCAAAGGTATAGGAACAGAGCCTGCTGTCCCGGTCCTGCCGTTCCAGAAAGATCACAGGGAGACTGCGGGTGAGAAAAGGAGCATATTCAAGGCTTTTCTGTTCCAGACAGGACACGGTAAGGACGCCCATGACTTTTTCCTTCATGGCTTCCACGATAGCCTCCCTCTCCTGATATGGCTGATCACCGGAGATATACAGGCAGACCCGGCAGTCGGCCTTTTTGGCTGCATTTAAGATACCCATATAGAGTTCACTGTATTTTTTCTCGGAAATATCGGGGATGATAAGGGCGATGGACCCGGACACTCCTCTTCGCAGAGTGCTGGCGCGCTGATCCAGACTATAGCCAAGCCTGGCAGCCGCTTCCTCCACCAGCCGGATCTTTTCGTAGCTGACGCCTCCTCTTCCATTGAGAACATTAGATACCGTGCCTCTGGATACTCCGGCCGCTTTGGCTATGTCATTCATGGTTGCCATATACAGTCCTCCTAAACCTTCAGATGAAAAAAGTATAACATACTTTGCCACCAGCCGCAAGGCTGTGAGTCCCTTCCTGAATATTGCCGCCTCATGTACAGAGACCTGACGGATCCGCCATGATTTAAGACAGAGATTTGCCATATATGATAAAAACAGGGGCGGATCTGGAAGGACTTTCGTATAAAAGAGATATGCTCTCTAAAAAGATTTTGGAACGAGATAATAAAAATAAACAAAAAGATTGACACGTTCCAGAAATGGTGATAGAATGTAGAAAAAGAAAGAAAAAGGCAGATACCGGAAGGAGGATTTATCATGAAGATCAAGGCAGTTCTTCTGGATTTCGACGGAACTACCCTTCAGAGAGACCAGGTATTCATCTCGGTCAGAAACATGTATGCCATCAGAAAGGTTCTGGACAGGGGCATATACATCATCCCTTCTACAGGGAGAGCGGAGAACATGCAGCCGCCTCAGATCGAGGCAGAGAAGAGGATCCGCTATTATATTACTTCCGGCGGCGCCAGAGTGGTGGATCACAGCACGGGCGAGGTCATCTATGAGGAGATCCTGACCCCTGAGGACAGCGCCAGGATGTGCAGGATCTTTGAGGAGAAGAACATCTACACGGAGATAGCCGCAGGAGGGAAGATCTATCTGGAGAAGGAGATTGCAGAGCATCTGGAGAGATATCCGGTTCCTTCTCACCATGTATGGTTTATCGAGGCAGGCAGACAGATCGTCATAGAGAAGCCTTCCAGGTATTTTCTGGAGCAGGGCATGGGTATCGAGAAGGTGAATATGTACGGAATTCCCGGAGAACTGCAGCAGAAGATCTATGACCAGGTGGAGAGTTCCGGAGCAGCCCATATCACTGACCCGGTGGGAAAGGACATGCAGTTTTTCCCCAGAGGACTGGATCGGACCAGAGGGATCCAGAAGCTGCTGGAGAAGCTGGATATCACCATGGATCAGGTCATGAGCATCGGCGATTCTGTCCTTGATGCGGATGCCATCCGTGCTTCCGGCATCGGGGTGGCCATGGGCAATGCGCCTCAGTGGCTGAAGGATCAGGCAGATTTTGTCACGGCCTCCTACGATCAGGACGGAGTGGCGGTTGCCATTGAAAAATATATTCTGGGAGAACAGTGATCCGGATGAGAAGGGAGGATTTTTATGGGAAAAGAGCTGCTTGCAGAGTTTAAGCCCGGCCATGACCGGCTGGTGTGCATCGATTCCGACGGCTGTGTGTTCGACACCATGGAGTTAAAGCACAAGGAGTGTTTCTGTCCCGCCATGATCAAGCACTGGGGTCTGCAGCCCATATCCAAGTATGCCAGAAAAGCATGGGAATTTGAAAACCTGTACTCCAGGGACCGGGGACAGTCCCGGTTTATTACTCTCTACCGCACCATCGAACTGTTGAAGGACTGGGATGAGATCAGAGAATACGGTTTTCAGCTTCCCGACACAGAGACTCTGGGAATCTGGCTCCGGGAGACCCCGGCGGCGAATCATCAGTCTCTGGAGCGCTCCGACGATCCGGTGCTTATGAGGACTCTTAAGTGGTCTCTGGAGGTCAATGAACGGGTGGCGGATATGGTCCGCGGGATACCGCCGTTCCCTTACTCTGCGGAAGTGATTCGGGCCTTAAGCGGACAGGCGGACATCATGGTAGTCTCGGCTACGGCCAGGGATGCTCTTATGAGGGAGTGGGAGGAGAACGGTCTGCTGGATTGTGTGGCCATGATCTGTTCCCAGGATGAAGGAACCAAGAAAGAGTGCATCCAGGCCGTAAAAGACCACTATTCTCCGGACCGGGTGCTGATGATCGGCGATGCGCCTGGGGACAGAAAAGCGGCTTATGATAACGGCGTTCTGTTCTATCCTGTCAGACCGGGAGAGGAGATTCGGTCCTGGAAAGAGATGAAAGAGAACTATCTGAGTCAGTTCCTGGATGGGACCTACCGGGAAAAAAGCCAGACGGCTCTCATCGAAAGCTTTAACAGCTGCCTGCCTGTTACGCCGCCGTGGAAAGAGCAGGGTTCATACAGCTGGTTTTCATAAGGCGGCAGCAGATTGCAGATATTATTTATAAAACAATATGAGGAGGTAACATTATGAAACTTAAAAGAATCGCAGCAGCAGTTCTTGCAGCAGCCCTTTCTGCAGCTCTGATCACAGGCTGCCAGAGCACCGGAGGCAATCAGTTCCCGGATCCGGAGAAGACGATCACGCTGATCGTTCCCCAGGGAGCAGGCGGCGGCACGGATACTCAGGCCCGCCAGCTGGTGGAAGCCATGAAGGCTGTTTCCGGCAACAACAACATTATCGTGGAAAATGTTACCGGCGGTTCCACCGGTACAGGAACCAATCAGGTCATCGACTCGGAGGCTGACGGATATACCCTGCTGATGTACGGAACCTATGTGATCTGCGGAACCATGACGGGATATACGGACGGCTTCGAGAAGCTGGATTTCATAACAGGCCTTTCCATGGAGCCTTTTGTTCTGGCAGTACAGACAGATTCCCCCTATGAGACCCTGGATGATCTGATTCAGGCGGCAAAGGCCGACAGCGGAACACTGGGCAATGCAGGAGCTACGGCGACTACCGGAGTGGTGGCATATGGTCTCAACAATGCGCTGGAGTCTCCTTTTAACGTGGTTTCCTTCAACGGCGGTGCAGAGCTGATCCCGGCGGTCCTGGGCGGACACTGTGTGGCCGGCATCTTCTCCCAGTCAGAAGTTTTAGCCAATATCGACGGTCTGAGACCTCTGGTATTTTTCGGAGAAGGACATTCGGTGCTTTCCGAACTGAAAGACGTTCCCAATCTTGCAGATTCCGGATACGGAGATCTGACGGTGCCGGGAGGATGCTTCAGAGGCATCTGCGCTCCCAAGGGAACTCCTGACGAAGTGAAAAATTATCTGGCAGACACTCTGGAAAAAGCCTACAATTCCGATTCCTTCCAGACCTGGCTCAAGGAACAGGGACTGCTGGGAGACTACTCCAAGCTGGGAGATTTTGAGAAATATAATGGAGAGATGGTAGAAGCCATGAAGCCGATTATCAAGGCGACAGGTCTGGCAGCCGGGAAATACGCTGAGTAATTTCCCGGACCTGTCAGGGAAAGAAGAATAAAGGTGGCAGGATATGAAAGGAAAGATCAAACTGATGCCGGCTGTGATGACTGTTTTGTCGGCCATGTATTTTATCTATGTTCTCACCAGTGAGGACACCATCCTGGCTGCGGATGCCGTAGGAGGAGATCCGGGGGGCAAGGTGCTCCCCATGGTTATGGCAGTGTTTCTGTTTTTCGGTTT
>CAJUJV010000012.1:0-11491 GCA_910586845.1 uncultured Hungatella sp. | reverse complement strand
CTGTAGTAGATTCTGGGCATCTTTCCAGCAGTATGGGGCTGTCGGTGCTGTATGTTCTGCTGATCCGGTATGCGGGATTTGTGATTCTCTCCACGGTACTGCTCTACAGCCTGGAATATATTTACACCACTGCAGGTGAGGCGAGAGACAAAAAGACGGCCGTGCGGGGAGGCGCGGGGACTCTGGGTATTACCGTGGCAGCGTTTTTTGTCATGAGGATGATCACCAGAAATCTCATGATCCTCGGGCGATCGGGGGTTCTTCCCGGAATCTTTGCCGCCGCGGCGTTTGAGGGCTGTATCTCCCTGGTCTATGTGGCTGCAGTGACCTTTGTCCTGAACAGGACTCTGTGCAGGCGCCTGACAGGAGAAAAGCTGGTCAGGATCAAACAGGCGGGTTTGCTGACATTGACTACGGTGCTTTTTCTGTATGTGATCTTCAAACAGTTTTTCAGTGTCAATCTGGCTGCAGGCATATTGAACTTTTAGAGGAGGGTGAATGCAGATATGAGTGATTTTATTGCGGGAGTAGGCCTGGTAGCTCATGTATCCACGTTTCTGTGGTGCGGCTTCGGCGCTGCTCTGGGCGTCATCTTAGGTGCTCTGCCGGGACTTACGGCAACCATGGGAATCGCCCTGGTCATCCCTATTTCCTATCAGCTGGACACAGCCACAGGCATCGGACTGCTTCTGGCTGTATACTGCGGCGCTGTCTGCGGGGCCTCCATCCCGGCAATTCTTCTGGGTATACCCGGCAATCCCAATGCCATAGCCACTACGGAGGATGGCCAGCTGATGACGAAAAAGGGGCTGGCAGGACAGGCTTTGGGCGGCGCCGTGATCGCTTCCATGATCGGAGGGCTGGGATCAGAGATCTTTCTGATCTTCTTCAGCCCGCTGGTAGCCAGGATGACTCTGGCTTTCGGACCGGCCGAGAAATGTACCCTGGCCCTGGTAGGGCTGGTGATCATCGCGGCAGTTTCGGGAGACGATCTGCTGAAAGGCCTGCTCATGGGAGCCCTGGGTTTTGTATTTGCCTTTCTGGGTCCGGATCCCATGTCGGGGCGGCTGAGAATCCCCTTTGCCTCGGTGCTGGGCAAGACTCCTTTTGCCAACGGCCTGGATATGACATCCACCCTCATAGGACTCTACGGTGTGAGCCAGGTGTTTTTTGAGCTGGATAATTTCAGAAAGCCTCAGAATACCAATGTATGTACGGATATCGGAAAGGTCTTTCCGCCCTTTAAGAAGGTGCTGTCCATGTGGAAGATCATCCTGTCTTCCCTGGGTATCGGGACGCTGATCGGTTCCATCCCGGGAACAGGAGCCTCCATCGCCGTATTCATGAGCCGCAATGCGGCTGCAGGTATCTGTGAGCACAGCAAGGGAAAGCTGGACAAACCGGGAACCGGCTGTCTGGAAGGCGTGTTTGCCCCGGAGGTAGCTAACAATGCGGTTACCGGAGGCGCCCTGATTCCGGCTTTAAGCCTGGGCATCCCGGGAGATTCGGCTACGGCAGTGCTGATCGGAGCCCTGATGATCAACGGGATCACGCCGGGATTCGCTCTGTTTTCCCAGAATATGCCTCTGGTGTATTCCATTTTCATCACCCTGCTGATCTCCAATATTTTTATGGGAGTATTTCAGCTGGCAGGAGTGCGGTGGTATCCCAGGATCCTTCTGATCTCACAGAAGGTTCTGATGCCCGTGGTGCTGATCCTCTCCTTCCTGGGCCCCTATGCCCTGGCCGGGTCCTCCGTATCCAAAGGCGTCTATTTCCTGGGGACGGCCCTGGGGATGGGAATCCTGGGATATTTTATGAAAAAGAACAACTATCCCGTCGCTCCGGTGGTTCTGGGGCTGATCCTGGGAGAGATGTTTGAGGAACAGTTCAGAAGAGGCATGAAGCTGGGCGGGGGAACCTTTTCCAGGTTCTACACCTCCCCGATCTGCTGGTTCTTTATCGCCCTGGTGGTGCTTATCGTAGGTTCCGTGGTCCTGAAGAGCAGAAAGAAGGAGAAAAGCAATGCTTAAATTTACATTTCTCGGAGCCAGTGGTTCTCTCCAGGAGCTATGCAGCGGCAATACCTCCCTTCTCATCAGGGGAGAGAGGGGGTGCGCTGCAGTGGATCTGTCTGTGAATCTTCCGATTTTGACGGCGGCAGGGATCGACACGGTGATCCTGACCCATGAACATATCGATCATATCTATGCCCTTCCTTCCCTGCTTCATCAGCTGTGGATCGGGGGAAGGAAGGAGGAACTGACCATCCATCTGCCTCCGGGGATGGAGGAACTGACGGAAGGTCTCATAGACCTGTTCGGGATCAGGAGAAAAAAGGGGATCTTTGACATCAGGCTCTCTGGGGAGCCGGTATTTCAGGCAGGGACCCTTCGGTTTACTCTCTTTCCCACGGACCACACGGGAAACTCTGTTGGGGTGGTCGCAGAGGAGGGAGGGGACCGGCTGGTCTATACTTCCGATACCAGACCCATAAAAGAGATCCCGGCTGTTATGAAAGGGGCGGACATTCTCATCCACGAGGCGTCCGGGGTTTCGACAGATGAAGAGAACCTCGTAAAGAAAGGTCATTCCAGCGGAGCGGATGCAGGAGCCTTTGCAGCCGGGCTGGGTGTGAGAGAGCTGTATCTGTGCCACCTTCCGGCAGGGGAGGAGGCCAGGAGAGCGGTTCTTCGGGAGGCCGGGAAATACTTTTCCGCAAGCCGTATTCCTGAGATTTTAAAAGAATATCATGTTCCTACCGGACTTTAGTCCGGTGTGATGGAAACCCCATCGGTCCCCCAGAAGGCCCGGTGGGTTTTTGTATGCGAAAAATTATATTCTGTACAGTCAAAACACGCTGTAGTATAATAGAAGCCGTCATGAAGGAGGAGAAGAACATGAAAAAAATGAAAAGGATTCCCTTTTTTCTGGCCGCAGCCCTGATCTGCATGGGAGCCTGCAGCCCTGAGAAAGAGTCAGAAAAGCCGGCCGAGTCTGTGACAGAGACCGTCGGGGAGACAAAACGGCAGCCGGAGACTGAGATATCTGCTTCGGAGGAGACGGAGCAGGAGGCCGTATCAGAGGAGACAGAGCTTCTGTCGCTGATGACCGATTCCCGATATGATCATATATGGGAAGGCGATCGGAGGCTCAGCTATGTCAATTACCGGAAGATCTGGCTGGATGACAGAGATTCGGACACAGGAGCAGGTAAATTTCCTGAGCTGGCGCAGGCTTTGAATGAGATGAATGATCAGGCAGAGAAAAATGCCCGTCAGTTTCTGGAGGAACTGGGAGATCAGGCCAGAGATCTGGCCAAGGACGGATATTTCCATGAATTATCATATCAGTCCGATGGCTGGGTGATCCGGGCGGACAGCCGGGTCCTCAGCCTTCTGACAATGGATTATGTCTACATGGGAGGTGCTCACGGAGATTACGAATATGCCGGGATCACCTTTGACTCTCAAAGCGGCAGGAGGCTGGAACTTGAGGAAGTGGTCACGGATACAGGCCGTCTGGCAGAACTGGCGGCGGAACGTCTGACGGAGAAATATCCGGATGTGGGTTTCTTTGAACCTCCTGCAGATGTGCTGCGGAAACAGGCGGAAGACGGTTCTCTGACATGGACTGCAGGATACCAGGGACTGACCCTCTGTTTCAGTCCTTATGAGCTGGCTCCCTATGCTTATGGGATGCAGTCCGTGACCATTCTTTACGAGGAAGCTCCGGAATTGTTTGTTCCGGAGATCTGTCAGGTGCCAGGTTCCTGGGCAGTCCCCCTGGCCCCCGGGATGGAGTTTGATCTGGGGCAGGACGGGGTTCTGGACAGGCTGGAAGCAGGAGGGGTCCATGGAGACGGATCCGCCTATGAGCAGTTCCGGGTCTTAGTCAACGGAGAGGAGAGCAGGAAGGAACTGTGGTTCTACCGGGATCTTTCCTATCTGGTACATTCCGATGATCTGGATACGGAACTGCTCATATCGGAAACCACATCGGACAATGATTTTCAGATTACTCTTGTCTATGAGCTGGATCCGGCCAAAGAAGGGTTTTGGACTCCATGGGAATATTCCCGGCTGGGATTCTTCACGTTTTATGAGGAAAAGGGAGACAATGATTACCAATATGGAACGAAGATTCTGACCGATCCGGATCATTTCCCCATGCAGCTTCATATGGATCTGCTCAGCACCTATTCCGGCAGCAGATGGTACGGCTTGTCAGAAGGAGCAGAGGATGGAGGATATCTTAAGCCGGAGCAGTCCTGGTATGATGTGGACAGAGGAGAACGGTATCTGACGCTTCTGATCCCTCTGGAGATGGAGGTCGGGGATCAGGGAGATACCCGGATGTTTCCGGCAGGGACCAGGCTGTGGATCGTCCGGGTCCAGGGGAATGAAGTAGGATTTATCACGGAGGATGGAACTGACTGCCGGGTGTCTGTAGATCTGTCGGAGTGGCCTGGCCGTGTGGGAGGCGTGGATGCTTCAGAGATTTTTGACGGGATGATGTTTGCAGGGTAATTGACTTTCCGGGTTGTCTGTGATACAATGTTTCCGACATATGACGGAATGGAGGAGCTTTATGGCGAGACCGAGAAGATGCAGAAGGATCTGCTCAGAGCCGGCCTATGACAGTTTTATCCCGGAAGGGATCTGCGGCGGCGGCAGGGTAGTGATGACTGTGGATGAGTATGAGGTCATCCGCCTGATGGATCTGGAGAAATCTACTCAGGAACAGTGTGCCAGGCAGATGGATATCTCCAGGACCACGGTGACGGAGATCTATGAGGCGGCCAGGGAGAAGATCGCCGACAGCCTGGTCCACGGGAAACCGCTGGCCATAGAGGGCGGTCATTATCGGCTCTGCCGCGGCCTGACTGAGCAGGACTGCCGAAAGCCCTGCCGGAAAAAGGAGGCTTCCCGCCAGTCCGCAGAGAGGAAAGGAGCAGATGAGATGAGGATAGCAGTTACTTACGAAGACGGAAAGGTGTTTCAGCATTTTGGGCACACGGAACAGTTTAAGATCTATGATATCGAGGATGGAGCAGTCACCAGAGAGCAGGTGGTGGATACTGACGGCAGCGGCCACGGCGCCCTGGCGGGTTTTCTCACAGGGCTTCAGGTAGATGCACTGATCTGCGGAGGCATCGGGGGAGGAGCCCAGATGGCTCTGGCTCAGGCAGGCATCAGGCTTTACGGCGGCGTCAGTGGAGAGGCGGATGAAGCAGTAAAAGCATTCCTGTCGGAGAACCTGGATTATGATCCGGATGTACACTGTGATCACCACGGACATGACCAGGATCACCAGTGCGGCCATGAAGGCGGGGGCGGTCACTGCGGTCATGGCTGTCACGGAAGTCATGAGTAGACCGTCGGACCTGGGACAGCTGTTTAAGACATTTATAAAGATCGGCGTATTCACCTTTGGGGGCGGATACGCCATGATTTCTGTTATAGAGAATCTGTGCGTGGAGCAGAAACAGTGGATTACTCACGAGGATATGATGAATATTACGGTGATCGCCGAGGCTACACCAGGTCCCATTGCCATCAACTGCGCCACATTCACAGGATACCGTCAGGCGGGCTTTAAAGGAGCCCTGGCGGCTACGGCAGGGCTGGTGACTCCCTCTTTTGTCATCATCTTTGCCATATCCATGTTTCTGGATCATTTCCTGGAGATCACATGGATTGCCCATGCCTTTTGGGGAATCAAGATCGCAGTGGGGATTCTCATTGTGGATGCTGCAGCTGTCATGATAAAAAAGATGAAAAAGAAGCCTCTGCCTCTGGGGATCATGACTGTTTCCTTTGTTGTCATCCTGGCGGCCGATCTCCTGTCCCGGCGGATTTCTTCCATAGTCCTCATGACGGCGGCAGCGATCTTCAGTCTGGGGTTATATCTCATAAAAGAACAGAGAAAGGCAGGAAAGATATGATATATCTGGAATTGTTTCTTGGCTTTCTCCGGGTGGGCTGTTTTGCTTTTGGAGGGGCTTACGGCGCCATTCCCCTGATCAGGGAGGTGGTGCTAAGTTACGGCTGGCTTGAGGAGGAGACTCTTACTTATCTCATAGCGGTCAGCGAGAGTACCCCCGGCCCTATCATGGTCAATCTGGCCACCTATGTGGGAAGCACCCAGGCCGGTCTTGGCGGAGCGTTTCTGGCTACCCTGGCAGTGGTGCTGCCTTCTTTTATCCTTATCCTGCTGATCACGTCAGCCATGGCTGCCGTGGCGGATAACCCCTGTGTGAAGGCGGTGCTGGCAGGGCTGAAGCCCTGTATCACAGGAGTGATCCTGGCAACGGGAGTCTGTATGGTCTTAAACCGCTGCAGGGCTTTGGAAGGCCGACAGCCTGTAGATCTGCGGGCAGCAGGAATCACGGCGGCTCTCGGGCTGGTTCTGATCATTTCGGCCCGTGTCAAAAAGAAACTGTCCCCCGTAAAACTGATTCTTCTGGCCGCCTGTATGGGGCTTGTGGTCTATGGACCATAGAGGACAGGACCAGGAGAAAGGAGAAGCCATGACACTTTTTTCAGACCTGGACGGCACACTGGTCTACTCCCGCAGGTACCGTCTGAGGGGGCCGTCTGTGACAGCAGAGAGGATCGGAGGAAGAGACCAGGGATTTATGACCGACTATACATACAGATGGCTGAGGGCCCGGGGCGGCCCCAGGTTCATACCCGTATCTTCGAGGGATCCGGGACAGTATGCCAGGCTTGTCTGTTTTACGGAAGACTTTTGCTGCCGCCATGTCCTGCTGTGCAACGGAGGTCTTCTTCTGACAGACGGAAGGCAGGATCAAAGATGGCTCCGGGAGACCAGAGAGATGACAGAAGATTCTGTGAGAGAACTGGCAGAGTGCAGGAGATACCTTGAAATGATGTTTCCGTCAAAACAGATTCATTTTCCGGAAAAGCTGATGATATACATAAGAACAGAAGAGCCCGGGATATGTGCGGGTCAGATGAGAGAAAAACTGAGTCCCGAGACGGTGCGGATCATGAGTGACAGGCATAAAGTGTATGTGATCCCCGGGAACATGGATAAGGGCAGCGCCGTAAAGAGGTATGTGGGCCGGTTTGGCAGTGATCTGACCGCGGCGGCGGGCGACAGCTCTTTTGACATTCCCATGCTGGAGATTACGGATCATGCCATAGCGCACGGCAGTCTGAAGGAGAAAATGGAGAGAAGGGATCATGTGTACTGGTGTGACGATCCTGTATTCTCCGATGAGATATGCCGGATAATAGACAGGATCGGAGGAGAGAGATGATAGAGGATCTGGAATATAAATGTTCTGTGGGGGCGCTTTTGTATTCGCCGGCCACCAGCCGGAAGCTGGCCCGGGGGATCGTGGAGGAGAAATACGGCAGACCTTATTCCGTAGCCATGTGTCTGGAGGATGCCATTGGGGAGAATATGGTAAAGAGCGCAGAGGAGAATGTAAAGAATACATTAAGAGAAATCTGCCGGGAGAGAGAAAAACGGAAATTTTTTATGCCCAAACTCTTTATCAGGGTGAGAGAGCCGGAACAGATGGAGAGGATCTTCCTGGAGAATGAAGACTGCCGGGAACTGATCACAGGGTTTATCTTTCCCAAATATTCGGTGGGAAACGGGGAGGAATATAACAGGATCCTGGAAAAGATCAACCAGGTATCCGCCAGGAAGATCTACATGATGCCCATACTGGAAAGCGGAGATATCATTTCTTTTGAGACCAGGAGAGAGACGCTGACGGCCCTCAGACGGCTTATAGATTCCATGAGAGAATATGTGCTCAATGTCCGGGTGGGAGGCAACGACTTCTGCAGCCAGTTCGGTTTAAGACGCCGCTGGGATCAGACCATCTATGAGGTCCTTCCTGTGGCCGGTGTGCTGACAGATATCCTGACAGAATTTTCCAGAGATTACATCGTATCGGCGCCGGTGTGGGAATATTTTGACGGCGAAGAGTGGGAACGGGGACTGGAGAGAGAACTGGCAGGAGACCGGCTCAACGGATTTACAGGAAAGACCGTGATCCATCCCAGACAGATCCAGGTGGTGAACCGGTCGTTTATGGTATCCGAAAAAGACTACGAAGATGCCCTCAGGATCCTGGAGTGGGATACGAAAGATCTTCTGGTGGCAAAAAGCGGAGACGGAAAACGTATGGATGAGGTAAAGACTCACTATGGCTGGGCCGTAAAAACAAAAGCCCTGGCCGGTGTCTACGGCGTGTCGAAGGAGGAGTGACAGGAAATATATGGAGATCCAGGAGTATCTGAGAGTAGCAAAAAGAGAGAACAATAACAAGAGGCCCTATCTCTATGTCAATGCATACCAGGGCAAGCACATCCCTGTGGCCCCGTCGAAAACCGTAAGCATGTGCGCAGAGTTGGCAGAGAAGATCAGCAGAGCATATCCCGGAGAGAAACTGCTGGTCACAGGCTTTGCGGAGACGGCCACGGCCCTGGGAGCCCTGGTGGCATCCCGGATGGAAAATGCCTGCTGCTATCTGCATACCACAAGAGAGGACACGGGAGAAGGGGAGGTTCTGTATTTTACGGAATCTCACAGCCATGCCGTGGACCAGAAGCTGGTCCTGAAAGGCCTGGATAAAGCCGTGGAGCAGGCGGACCGACTGGTCTTTGTAGAAGATGAGGTGACCACCGGCAATACCATCGAGAAACTGATCACACTGCTTGAGAAGCGGTATGGGAGAAAACTCCGTTTTACCATTTCTTCCGTATTAAACAGCATGACTCCGGAGAGACGGCAAGAGCTTCTGGAAAGAGGCAGGGAATGTATTTTTCTGCACCAGATTCCTCCGGGATACGGGATCCATACTCTGGAACACTACGATTATTCAGACGGACAGGAACAGAGCAGGGGGTGGGAAAAAGCCTCCTGCAGCCTTCGGGTTCTTCATGTACCCCCTGATCTTGACACCAGGACCGTGACAGATATCAGAAAGCTGGATCAGACCTGCCGGCATATGGCGGATATGATATATCAGGAGCGGAAAGAAGATCTGAAAGGCGGGTCTGTACTTGTTCTGGGGACAGAGGAATTTATGTATCCGGCTGTCTGGCTGGGGAACTGGCTGGAGGAGCAGGGGGAAGTCGGTGAAGTAAGGACTCATTCCACCACCCGCAGTCCCATCATGGTATCCCGGTCCAAAGGATATCCTCTGCATTCCAGAGTCAGCCTTCCCGGCGTGTATGACAGAAACAGGAATACCTACCTTTATAATCTGGCAGGATACGATGCGGTGGTCGTCCTTACAGATTCAGGGTCAGAGGATCTGACAGGTCTTGAGGAACTGACAGGCCGGCTGAGTGCTGCGGGGAATCATAATATTTTTGTATACAGGTGGAGCTATGATGAAGAGTACCTATAAAAACGGCGAGGTGGACATCCTTCTGAAAGATATTACAGGCCTGGTGGAGCCTCTGGGGACAAAAGAGCGGGAACAGAGGATCCAGACAGGGACTCATTACTGCGAGATGCTGCCTCTGGAATATAAGCCGAGCCCCGGATATATGGAGGCTTATGAGGCGGCCCTGGAACATTTCGGAAAGACGACGGCCCTGGCCGTGGGGAGGGCTGCAGAAAAGATCTACCGCGCAAAGGGAAAAGAAGGAGTTCTGGTGTCTCTGGCCAGAGCCGGAATCCCGGCAGGAGTTCTCATCAGACGGTATCTGAAAAACAAGTATGATACAGAACTTCCCCATTATGCCATATCCATTATTCGGGGCAGAGGCATCGACCATAACGCCGTAAACTATATTCTGGAGAGGCATAAGCCATGGCAGATACAGTTTCTGGACGGCTGGGTGGGCAAAGGCGCCATTTATGGGGAACTGAAAAAAGCCCTGAAAGACTGGCCTGATATAGATCCCTCTCTGGCAGTGCTGTCAGATCCGGCAAACCTGACAGCCCTGTGCGGAACCCATGAAGACATCCTCATCCCCAGTTCCTGCCTGAACGCAACGGTCACAGGCCTGATCAGCAGGACTTTTCTCAGGAGCGATATTATCGGGGAACATGATTTTCACGGCGCTGCTTTTTACGGGGAACTGGAGCAGGAGGACCTGACAAACATTTATCTGGACCAGATCGAGGAACAGTTTGATTATGAGGCCTCATGGCAGGAAACAGGATTTCCGGCAGACGGGCAGGAGGTGGTGAAAAATATCGCTTCCGTTTACCGTATAAAGGATCAGAATTTTATCAAGCCGGGCATCGGAGAGGCCACCCGGGTCCTTTTGAGGAGGATGCCCTGGAAGCTGCTGATCAGTCCGGAATATGAAAACTCGGAGGAGCTCAGACATCTGGTCCGGCTGGCTGCGGAAAAAAGGGTGCCCATAGAGCCAAGCCTTATTTCTCTGGGATCATACAAAGCCTGCGGCCTGATCAAAAATATAGCCGACGCCTAGACAAAGATCACACCAGTCCCATAAGTCCGGGCAGCCCCATGGTTATGAGAGGAATGTAAGTGACTGCCATAAGTCCGGCGAGAATGGCCAGATAGTACCAGATCATATAGGGGATCGTCTTTTCCAGAGATGTTCCTCCCACACGGATAGATACGAACAGGGTGTTGCCCACCGGAGGCGTGATGTTGCCGATACAAAGGTTATAGACCAAGATCAGTCCGAAATGGACCGGATGCATCCCGAAGGTTTTCACCACAGGAAGGAACAGGGGGGTGAAGATCAGGATGGCAGGGGTCACGTCCATAAAGGTACCGGCGATCAGAAGGATCAGGTTCATGATGAGAAGGATCAGAACCCGGTTTCCGGTCAGACCGAGAAGAGCGGAGGATACGGCCTGGGGGATCTGGGTAAATGCCATGACCCATCCGAGGATGTTGGACACGCCGATGAGGAATACCACCATACCGCTGATCCTGGCGCTGTCTATAAGGATGTGCCAGAAAGAACTCAGGCTGATGTTACGGTAGAGCACGCCCAGGATCAGGGCGTAAACCACGGCAATGGCAGCACCCTCTGTGGCAGTAAAGACTCCTGCAATGATTCCTCCAATGACAACGACGATCAAGGATAGGGCGGGAATCGCGTTTAAGGTTGCTGACAGAAGATTTTTCCAATCAAATTTTCCGGGAATGCCCTGATAACCATTTCGCTTTGCTATTACAACAGCCACCAGGATGCAGCAGGCTGCCCAGATCACGCCGGGAAGATACCCGGCCAAAAACAGAGCTGCCACCGAAGTGCCCCCGGATACTAAGGAATAGGTGATAAGAGCATTGGAAGGAGGAATCAGAAGACCAGAGGGAGCAGAGGCTCCGTTGGTGGCAGCACATAATGCCAGATTATAGCCTTGATCTTCTTCGCCTTCCCGTACCATACTGCCCACGGCCGCAGCAGCCGCAGCAGCCGAGCCGGAGATTGCCCCAAACAGTGCGTTAGCCCCTATATTGGTCACAAGCAGAGAACCGGGAAGCTTTCCTAAGATTGCCAGTACA
>CAJUJV010000011.1:63787-67666 GCA_910586845.1 uncultured Hungatella sp. | reverse complement strand
CCTCCTGCTGCATTACGAGGTCAATTATACTTCCTATAATGGAAATTATCGTTCAACCAGGAAACACTGGGAAAACAGGGGGAAAATCAGGAAAGACATGCATGAACATAAAACGAAACAGCCTATATGAGCTGCAGATATAGATCATACGGAATACCTTTGAACTGCCTTTATCCTAAATCACAACAGACAGAAAATCAAGGAAAATTTCAGAAAAATATCCCGGCCGCGTCTTAAAGAAATCTTAAGGCAAAAAGGAATTTTTACCCATATCCCGGAGTTGTAATGTTTCATTATCAGTGATATACTGTTCAGACGAGGAGTTTTGAAGGACGGGCCGCCTGTTTTATATTCAGGATAGAGGGACAGGCTGGATAAAACGGATAAAACTACATGGCTTCGGAAGTTGCGGTAAATCCCATTCAATGCTATACTATGTGATGAGACGCACACTAGTTTGGCTGGCAGAAGAACTATGGAAGACAGGAGATTACAAGTGAAGAAATATGAGCAGTATAAGCGCCTGATACGTTTTCTGGCAGGTGTCAGTTTAATAGCGGCGGAATCCATAATTTTTATGTACATGTGGATTTATTGCTATAAGGATCAGATGGAGATGCCCTATCAGCGTCTGGGTAACTATTTCCTTGCCGCTGTTTATGCGTTGATTTTGTATATATTCAGTACCATATATGGAAGCCTGAGACTGGGATATCTGAGAAACGGGGAATTGATCTACACCCATACCCTGGCCACTACCTGTGCCAACGCAGTGTCCTATATCCCCATTGTTTTGCTTGTAAAACATTTTCGATCTCCCATGCCCCTGGTATGGCTGACCGTGGTACAGTTTGTCATGATCGCGGTGTGGGGATATACGGCCAATACCCTTTACAGAAAAGTATATCCTCCCAGAAAAGTGATCATGGTTTACGGAGAACGGCCCATGAGAGCGCTGATGGAGAAAATTTACAGCAGGGCGGACAGGTTTGTCATCAGTGCCAGCGCGCGGATCGATACAGAGAATGCGGAGGAGATCAAGAGAGAATTGCTGCAGTATGAAGGGGTAGTGGTCTGCGATCTGCCGTCAGTGATACGCAATGATCTGCTGAAATTCTGCTATGGACATTCCCTGAGAGTCTATACCATGCCGAAGATTTCCGATATCATCATCCGGGGCGCCGAAAATATGCATTATTTTGATACGCCTCTTCTTCTGGCCAGAAATGACGGCCTGTCGGTAGAGCAGGCGGTGATCAAGCGGACGATGGATATCGTCGTATCCCTGGCGATGCTGATCATTACATCTCCCATTTTTGTACTGACGGCCCTGGCTATCAAATTATATGACGGGGGTCCGGTGTTTTTTTATCAGGAAAGGTGTACCAAAGACGGACAGGTATTTTCTATCTGCAAATTCCGCAGCATGATCGTGGATGCAGAGAAGGCCGGCCAATCCATACCGGCTACGGAGAGGGATCCGCGGATTACGCCGGTGGGAGCCCTGATACGGAAGGTTCGGATCGACGAGCTGCCTCAGCTTCTCAATATCCTGAAAGGAGAAATGAGTCTGGTAGGTCCCAGGCCGGAGCGGATCGAGCATGTCAGGCTGTATTCGGAGAAAATTCCGGAATTCGCCTACCGCATGAAAGTAAAAGGCGGTCTTACCGGTTATGCCCAGGTTTATGGGAAATACAACACGACTGCCTATGACAAACTGAAACTGGATCTGATGTATATCCAAAATTATTCCCTGCTGCTGGATATTGAGATCCTTTTTAAAACAGTAAAGATCCTTTTTGAAAAAGAGAGTACAGAAGGATTTTCGGAAGAAGCCTCTGCCATGGTAGAACAGGAGACAGAAGGTGATGATTTTGCCGTGGAAAGGCAGGAGACCGTGAGAAAGGAAGAGTCCGGGGCCGTATGAGAGCAGTGATCGTGACCAGTTCTACCAGCTATGAACCCAGGGCGGAGAAAGTGGGACATTTTCTGGAAGCCTGCGGATATCAGGTTCTGTGGCTGGAATCGGATTTTAATCACAGAGAGAAGAGAAAAGAACAGCGGCAGCTGACAGGGCATCAATATGTTGATACTGTCCCATACAGGAAGAATCTGTCTGTCCGAAGGCTGTATTCTCAGTATGATTTTGCCAGAAAGGTATTCCGTATCCTGAAAGACCAGACCGCAGATCTTCTGTATGTTCTGATTCCTGCCAATTCCCTGACTCCTGTGGCTGCCAGGATAAAGAAGAGATGTCATGCCAGGCTTGTGGTGGATATTATTGATCTGTGGCCGGAATCGCTTCCTGTAAAAGGACTGGAGCGGTTCTGGCCGGTTCAGTATTGGAGAAAATTAAGAGACGATTATCTGGGAGCAGCGGATCTGGTTCTGACAGAATGTAAATTTTATCAGGAATTACTGGAGCTGGACAGAAGGCCGGAGATCAGACGGACCGGGGTGATGTACTGGCCAAAGGAAAAAGAAGCCGGAGACGGACCGGCATGGGAGCCGGATAAAGGAGGGCAGACCGGTGACGGATTCCGGACGGACAGGGAAGCTTTGCAGGACAGCAGCCGGCTTCACATCGCCTATCTGGGTTCCATCAATCATATTATTGATATGGAACTGATCGTAGATATCCTCCGATTTGTGGATCAGAAGAAGAAGGTCCGCCTCCACGTGATCGGAGACGGAGAGAGCAGAGAAGTGTTTCTGGAGAAACTGGAAGCCCAAGGGATAGAAACAGAATATTACGGGATTCTTTATGAGGAAGAAAAGAAACAGAAGATTTTTCAGCAGTGCAGCTTTGGAATCAATGTGATGAAAGAAAGCGTACGTGTAGGGCTGACCATGAAATCCGTCGATTATTTCTGCTACGGACTTCCTCTGATCAATAATATTCAGGGGGATACATGGAAACTGATCAGACAGTATGGTATCGGCGTCAACTGCGGCAGGGAGGATCCAGAAGGATGCGCGGAGAAGATCGTGGAAGTGTCAGAGACCATACAGGAGAAGAGGGGACTCATACGGAAACTCTATGAAGAACTGTTTACTCAGGAGGCTATGGAGAATGTTCTGAGACAGGAAGTTCTCCCGCTGCTGGCAGAAAAGGAGGCGGACAGATGAATATTTTACACATTTCTCCTTATTTTCCTGCACTGGATACCAATCATGCAGGCGGGGTCTGTATGGGGAAGGAGATCGAAACCCTGAGAAAATGGCACCAGGTGTATGTGCTTACCTTTTCTGCCTCAGAGTTCGACGAAAAATTAAGGGCCAGGTATCAGGACGATGACCGCTATGACAGTGTAAGGATCAATCGATGGACCCGGCTTTTTCATGTAGTGACAGAACCCTGGATGCCCAATTATTTTGCTGCCAGAAGCTCCCTTCGGTTTGCATGGAAACTGATTAAAACTATAAAGAAATATAACATCCAGGTAATCCATGGAGAATATGCCTCCATGGGCCAGTACCTCTGGATCAAAAAGCTGTATCCGTCTCTGAAATTCAACCTGGTGGAACATGATATGACGGCTCAGTCCTATCAGAGAAAACTGAAGGACAGCAGAGGCTTCAGACATGTGTATGTGGCGTGGCAGCTGAGACGGATTCTGAAAAAAGAGAGAATCTACTGCCGGAAAGCAGACTGTCTTTTTACTTTAAACCGAAAGGATAAACGTCTGATCAGGGAACAGTATGGCAGA
Source organism: uncultured Hungatella sp. (assembly GCA_910586845.1). Lineage (GTDB taxonomy): Bacteria > Bacillota > Clostridia > Lachnospirales > Lachnospiraceae > UBA3402. The sequence continues at coordinate 63,956 of CAJUJV010000011.1, read as the reverse complement.
GGGGACTGCCAGGTCCTGAACCTTTTTCTGGGACTGGAAGATGAGATTCTTGAGAAAAATATTGACAGCCAAAAAAGACAGTATGCCAACATCTGCTTCCTGGGACAGATGGGGAGGCCGGAAAATCACAGAGCCGCCATGCGCCTGGTCGCTATTGCAAAGCAGGTGA
>CAJUJV010000011.1:57070-63777 GCA_910586845.1 uncultured Hungatella sp. | reverse complement strand
TACACGACGCTCTTCCGATCTCAAAGCAGGTGAAAAAGCAGATTCCGGAGCTTCAGGTCTATATTGTGGGAAATCGGCCGTCGGAGGAACTGAAAAAACAAGGCAATGATTATATCCATATCACAGGCTTTGTGGATGATGTGGACGAGTATCTGGAGAGAGCCTGGCTGGCAGTATTTCCTCTGGATCAGGGGGCCGGGATCAAGATGAAGGTACTCCGCAGCCTGGCCACGGGAACTCCTGTGATCACTACCATGGTGGGAGCAGAAGGCATCGATGAGGACGGAGAAGTGATCAGTCTGGCAGAGACGGATGGGGAATTTGCAGAGGGGATCATTATGCATTTTCGTGATGCAGAGATGATGGAAGAGAAGGCAGGAAAGAGCAGAGAATATATAAGAGATCATTTCAGCTGGGAAATCAGTGAGAGAGTTCTGGAGGAGGTTTATGGGAAAGACTGAAGGAAAAAGGGAGACGGTCGTAGCGATAACGGTGACGTATAACAGGACCGTTACTTTGAAAAAATGTCTCTCGGCTTTGCAGCAGCAGACACGGCCTGTAGACGAAATTATAATCGTTGATAATAACAGCAGACAAGAGGAAGCGGAGCTCTTAAAGGAGCTGGTCCACTCCCAAAAACATGTACATCTTCTGTGCTTAAAAGAAAATACAGGCGGAGCGGGGGGATTCGAAGCCGGTATGAGGGCGGCACTCGAAAAATATCAGGCAGACTGGTACTGGATCATGGACGACGATGCTTACCCACGTCCGGACTGTCTGGCCAATCTTCTGGAAGCCAAAGAAAAACTGAAAGATGTGGGGTTTGTCACACCGCTGATTTACGGAATTGATTTTCAGGAATATCAGCTGTATCATCATAAATATCTGAGAGGTCTCAAACTGGCCAATATCCCGATTGCATCAAAGGCAGAACAGCTGAGGGAGATCAATCCGGTAGATGCCAATGCTTTCGTAGGGCCGCTGATCTCTAAAAAGGCGGTGGAACTGGTGGGCATAGCGGACGGAAGCCTGTTTATCTATGGAGATGATACAGAGTACACCTATCGCATCACCAGGAAACTGAAAGGATATATGATCCGTGATGCGGTGATCGACCATCAGGACCCGCCTTTAAGTGATCGCTATCTGGAACCAAAAGCATGGTGGAAAGAATATTATTCCAACAGAAACCGGTATTTTATGATCCGTGAATTCCGCCGGAGAACTATGGAAAAAATATTGGGATACGGAGCGGTAACAGTGCCCATGATGACCCAGATGGCAGCTGCATTGATAAAGCCCAAATATAAAGGAAATCGTTTTCTGCGGATCCAGATGCTTTTGCTTGCTGTGCGGGATGGAATGTGCAACCGCCGGGGAAAAACCATAGACCCTGTAACATATGGAAAAATGATTGCAAAAAGGAGTTCCCTATGAAACTATTACAGATCTGCCCCGAGGCGCCGGGAAAACATTCCGGAGGACAGCTGGTAATCCGGCAGACGCTGCTTTCGCTGGCCGGCAATGGCTGGAATGTAGATTATATAGGTCCGGTTATTGAAGACCCCCAGATCCGTGCTTTGTATTCCCACTTGTATGTTCTGGAGCCTGGCAATAATGTATTGCTTCGGGTGTATGACACGCTTCATGGAAATACGAATCAGCGATATCGCTCCTGGAAGAAACTGGAGCTGGATTTTGATTCTTACGATGGGATTGTAATGGAATTTACAAAGCTGGATTATGTGCTGGAAAGAGTGCCGAAGGACAGGCTTTTTGTGCGTGTACACAATGTAGAGGCAGATTTTTCTATGAAAAATTTCCGGTATAACAGGACAATAAATAATTATATTGATAAGATCCTTTCTCCGGGGAGAGAAAAAAAGATTGTCAAAGAGGCGGCAAAACTGATAGTATTAACGGAAAAAGACCGCAGACGTCTTGAAGAGCTGTATCAGGTGCCAGACGAAAAAATCGTAACCATACCTGTGTGTGTGGAAAACAGGAGGAAGATGGACGGGGAAACAGCAGACGAAAAAACGGTAAATATGATATTGACAGGCTCTCTGTGGTTTGGGCCTAATTATGAAGGGATAAAGTGGTTTCTGAAAAATGTATTTACCAGATTAGATATCCCCTGCAGCCTGATTATCGCGGGAGCCAGACCCAATGAGGAACTGATCGGATTGATCAGCAACATGAAAGGAGTGACACTTGTCGATTCTCCGGAATCCATGGAACCCTATTTTCAGAAATCAGATCTTGCCATCACTCCGATCTTTGACGGGGCAGGCATGAAGGTGAAAGTAGCAGAGGCTCTTTCTTATGGTCTCCCCGTGGTAGGGACCAGCCATGCTTTTGAAGGATACAGCATCGGGCATCAGGTGAATTCCTATCATGCTGACAGTCCAGAAGAATTTATAGAAAGCATCCGCCATTTTTACGGCCTGAGTCAGGAGGGAAAAAGGAAGATGAAAAGCAGCAGCCACCGTTTGTTCCTGGAATGTTACAGCCAGGAACGCAGTTGTGAACTGTTTCGTCAGGTTCTGGAGCGGAGCGGGATCTTATAACCGGATAATATCAGAGTGATGCCATATATGGAAAAAAAGGAAGCTGCTGCTACGGTCAGTGTAAGAAAACTGCCATGTCCTTTGAACCGACGGTGCACCCAGAAGAGGGCCAATACAGCGGGAACCAATGAGGCAAATATTTTGTGAATCTGAAGCCCTGTTCCCAGTATCTTCAGACGGGATCGTATGAACCACACCTGTGCTCCGAGAACTACCAGTTCAGCAGCTAAAGTGCCTATGGCGGCGCCGGTAGAGGCATAGCGGGGAATACAATATACATTCAAAACAATATCGACCAATGCACCGAAACAGGTAGAGAAGAAGACCAGTTTCTCATCGCCGAGAGGGACCAGGAGCTGGATCCCGATGATATTGGTCAATCCGATAAAGAGGACTGTAGGCATGATCACTCTCATAGGCATAACGGAGTTTAGATAAGCCTCCCCCGAAAGAAACAGGATGCTTTCCTTTGCCATGACAACAAAAAAAATACAGAGAGGGGCCGCGGAGAGGAAAACAAAATCGAAAGCTTTTCTGATCAGATTTTGATACTGCTCAGACTGATGATTTTCCACGTAATAGGAGATACGGGGAAGGAGAACTGCTCCTAAAGAGGTCACAAATGAGGTCAGGATCACCTTGATCTTGACTGCCGCATTGTAGTATCCTACTTCCCGGCTGCCGCTGATAAACTGAAGCATGACCACATCCAGGTTCGTGTAGATGGTGGTGGCCACAGAAAGGGCAAAAAAAACAAAAATCGGTTTCAAATGTCTGAATAAACGATATGGGGGACAGGCAGTTAAGGAAATATAGTGTCTGACATTGATAAAATTTAAAATATTGGATCCCACGCCGGCCAGAACCGTGATCCCGCCATATATGATAGAGTCCTCCGGAGAGTGAACCAGGAGAAACATAAAAACGATGGAAATCAGCTTAAAAAGGATAGAACGGATTGTGATATAATGATACTGTTCGAGAGCTTTATAAAGCCATTCTATACCGATCAGGTTAAAAAACATGGTGCTGCCGCAGATTAAGAACAGTGTTTTTTCAACCCGGAATTCTTCAATCATATGGATCGCAGCAAAAAAGCAGGCATAGATCAAGGCAGTCATAATGGCATTGATTATAAAAATCTCCTGAACAGTACGGGAAAGCTGGTCCTTATCATCCCGGACCTGGGCACAGATCCGGATTCCATAGGTAGGAATTCCAAGGGAAGCAGCCATGGAAAAATAGGATATGGAAGAAGTGACAAACGCAATCCGGCCATTGCCTTCCGGAAGAAGTATTCTGGAGACATAAGGAAAGGTAATTATAGGGAAAAGAAATGATGAGGCCGTCAGGATCGCATTCATAATGAAGTTCAGTTTTAAGGAGGGGGTTTTTGGCATCACAGATGTTCCTTTCTCATTTTACCGCAAGGTTGTATATCATAACGACTAATTATATCATATTATATTAAATGCCGCAAGGCAGAAGGAGAGGAAGGCATTGAGAGAACTTATATTCAGCGAACAGACCCGCAAACGTATCTATCAGACAGCTTTTATGGTGTATCTGGCAGAGCTGATTCTGTTTAATTCTGTATACGGAAAAATGGATCAGCTTCAGCAGATTTTTGCTATGGTAAGAGTGGCGGCATATTTTTTTGTGTGCAGCAAGCTTTTCCTGGATTTTCTTGCCAGATCATTTTCACTGAAAGAAATTGGCGTTGTGGGCCTTATTTCCATGTTTTTGCTGTGGACGACTCTCCATACAGGAAATAAAGCGATCCTGATCTACTGGGCATTTATTGTAGGGGCTCATGATGTAGAGTTAAAAAAGCTTATTAAATGGTCCTGCACAGTTCATGTACTGTGTCTGCTGTTTGTCATTGCCAGCAGTTATGCAGGAATTATTGAAAACCGTCTGTATGACAGCAGCAAAAGAAAGAGGGAGAGTCTGGGATTTCAGTTCGCTACTGAGAGCAGCAATTATTTTTTCTATACCATTTTGATGTGGATCTATCTGAGAAAAGAAAAAATCACCTGGAAAGAGCTGGCGGGTCTGGCGGCATTTGCAGCATTTCTTTTTCATAAGACAGATACAAAAAGTGCATTCGCCTTTAGCTGCGCGGCACTGGTATTTTCGATTGTGTTAAAAGAAATCCCCTGGTTCAGGACTTATCACAAAGGATATATCGCGGCAGCCGTGTGCTGTGTGCCGCTGCTGGCTTACAGTATTTTCTGTCTGACCGTAAAATACAGTACAAGGATTCACTGGATGACAGAACTTAACAAACTGGTGTCAAGCCGCCTGAGCCTGGGAAAGAAGGGATTCAGGCAGTATGGCATTCCTCTGTGGGGGCAGCGGATTGAATGGGTAGGGGGGACTGCCGGATATGAAAAAAGCGGCAAGATTTACAATTATGTTGATTCCTCCTATATACAGATCTTACTGAATCTGGGGCTGGTATTTCTCCTTTTGCTGATTGTGCTGTTTATTATCCTGGGACTGAAGACTGCCATAAAAAAAGACAGTTATCTTCTTCTGGTGATGATCCTGTTTGCCATGCACAGTACCTTCGATCCCCAGATCATCTGGATGGAGTTTAACACTTTTGTCATGCTCTATTCCTATTTTTACCAGAAAGGGGAACGGTCTCCTTATCTGGAGCGGCTTAAAAAAGATCTGTGGAGACACAGGACTCTGGTCGGGGCCTGTATGGCAGTCCTGGCCCTCATATTTGTAAAAGGAGGAATTCGGAAAGCGGAAGAGTCCCAGGCCCGGGCACAGATGCTGCAGCAGAAGGCAGAAACTTATGAGGCCAATATGGCAGGTTATGACAGTCAGACGGAGTCTGTGGAAGAGGTACTTCAGCTGGCCGGGCAGCAGGCGGAGGCTCTGAGAGGATATGTGGATCAGTCCCCCTATATGAAACTGAACGGAGACGCCATCAACACATACGTCCTGCGGTATCAGGTGGAGACCGAAGGAAACCTGGGCAATATCCTGAACAGTCTGATCTTTTATATCAATGAAGGCGGGCTGCAGTCGGCGGTGGCGGAGGTTTATAAAGACCCGTCAATCAAATACTGGAGAGAGATGGTTTCCTGTTCGACGAATGAAAATATCTTGTCTGTGATCTTAAACCACTATAGTGAAGAGGAAGGTCAGAAGCTGATGGCCCTCATACAGGAGAAGCTGCTGGCATATACGGCGGCGGCAGGGGCAGTGCAGGGAACCTTTACTCTGACAGAGACGGAGAATACATTCTACGTCAGAAACGATTCGGGAATCACCGCCAATCAGGTTAATCACAGGACGAATCTGGAGAATTACGGAAATAATCAGGAAGACCTGAAGAAACGGATAGAAGGCATACAGGATAACAAGGAATCCTATATGGAAAAGAACCAGCCGGTGACGGTGAAGCCGGCCTCCGGCAAAACAGCCCTGATGGTTCAGTATGGAGGCGTAGGGCTGGCAATGGGCCTGATAATAGTCTGCCTGCTTCTTATGACAGGATATCTGCTGTGGGACAGAGGCGACGGAGAGACCGGTCAGACGGAGGTACAGGGAAGCAGGGCATAATGGTTCCAATGCAGACAGGAGAACAGACATGAAAAGCCAACAACAGTAGAAATCTCCTAAAAATGGTAAAAAAATCCATTTAGTACATTATTTGGAAGTATCAAAGCATAAAAAAATTATAGACTTAGGATAATACCATATTTGGAAGGTGTTATCTTATGACTGAACAAGAGCTTCTGGCAAAACGTATCAACTATTACTGCAAGGCACGGGGAATCTCCTACTATACTTTGGCCAACCGCTCCGCGGTGCCCCTGACGACCCTGATGCACATCATCAACTGTTCTACCAAGAATCCGGGGATCTTCACGATCCTTAAGCTGTGCAGCGGCCTGGATATCACGATCCTCGAATTTTTTGATTCCAAAGAGTTTGAGAATCTGGAATTTGAGATTGAGTGAAGGGGGACTTTGAGAGGGACAGAAGTGAGTATGAAGGTTTTGGGCCCAGAGGGTGTCTGAGGATTTATGGTCCTGTGTGACAGTGCAACTTCTCTGACAGGCAGGAACTGGGCAGGGCGGCCGCCGGCGCCGTCCTGTCTTGGTGTGTCTGAAA
>CAJUJV010000011.1:50560-57060 GCA_910586845.1 uncultured Hungatella sp. | reverse complement strand
ATAAATCATTGCCCACTGGGACAGTGTGGCTGCGATCCATGCCGACGGCATTCTGATTATATCACAGCCTCCACCAGTACCTTTTCTCCGATCACAATTTCACGGACTCCTATTTGTTTCTTTTTATTAAAATTAAAACTGATCATATAACCTTTAGTTTTGTGATAATCGTCCAGATACCCTGTTAATTGCGCTTCACCCCGCCTGTTATACTCATTGCCATGCCAGATTTTCAATTCTATTATATACTGTTCACCGAGGTAATCGACAATTACATCAGTGCGTCCCAGATTTCTGGTCCGGGATTCAATATAGTAATTACCGGTTCCGTTAATAATAGGGCGGAGATAGAGAAGGAAATATTTTCTTCCGACTTCTTCAACAAAAGCTTCATTGCTGTCATGATAAAGATCGTGGAAATGCTCGACGAATTTTTCAAGGATCCGCTTCATGTTTAAATGGCCATTTATAATAAACTGATTTTTGTCCTGCAGCGAAGCTTTATATATTTCATGCTTTTGGCAGTCAGCTGCGGACAGGAACATGTTATAAAGTCTTGTCTCAAAGATCCGGTTTGCAATGGCCAGATTTCCATGATGATTTTTAATAAATCCCAGCATGGAGGCAACATCAACAGCCGGGTCGTCGGGGTTATAGGTGATATTTTTCCCGGTAAAAAGCAGCGTCTGAAGCATAGCGTATAAATCCGGATAGTATGCAAGTTTTCCAGTCAGAGATTCAAATAATGTGTTTTTTTCGACCAGGATCATGCGGAATGCTTCGTTGAAACCAGCTTTGGTCCATGCTGCGCTTCTGGATGGAAAATCTTCTGTAAAGCTGATTTCCTCGTCTATAAGCTTACACATTCGTGACACGAGAAAGGGATAGCCGGAAGTGCTGTCATAAAGCAAATCCGCCATCATCCCGATATCCATTCCTGTATGCCAGTCAGATTCATATACATAGAGCATATCTGCAATTTCTTTTTTAGAGAAACTCATGGCTATCCTAAAATCAGCTGCAATATTCCACGGACTGTTTGTTTTATGGCCGTCTTCAGGGCGGATTCTGTGCCTCAGATTTTTTATGTCATAGACGCCGGCCAGAATAACAGACTGAAACGTGGGCTGGATATCCCTGTCAATATAATATGCCCGCAGCTGGGCAAGGAAATCAAGGAAAACCTGATTATTTGAAGCACTGTCAATTTCATCGATCATCAGGACGACAGGCTTGTCAGAGGCGGCGCAGATATCGCTTAATTCTTCAAATAGTCTCTGTAATCGGAAATTGCTCCTTTCTTCTTTCATAGTCTGATCGAGATGGATAAAAGCTTCCTGTAGTTTTGGTGTCGGGAAGGAACAGGCTCTTTTGAACACCCGCAAAAAAGATCTGGCAAATGAAACCGCAAATATCTGTTCATGTTCGAACTCTCCGGAGCCGAATATCTGAAAATCAATAAGGACGGCATGATAGTCATTCTGCAGATATCGGCTCAGGGAACGCAGGGTAGTGGTTTTTCCGTATTGGCGGGCCCGATTGATGGTAAAATACTGGCCATTATCCACCATGTTTTTGATTTTTTCAAGCCGGCCGGTAATGTCTACCATATAATGCAGGGAGGGCTTGCAGTCGCCGCTTATATTAAAAAATTTGTTTTTCATGTAGTCGTCCCTCCCTTTTTTTGGATATTTATATTGTAAACATTATTTCACAGTAAGTCAACAGTGGGACAGAGGCCTGAATTTTCTCATCCAAACGATCACAAAACCTGCCCAGGCGGCCAGGGAAATCCATTCTGAACACCGCCATAAGACAGATTCCCTGAACCATACCTTAATGGTTCCTTCATAATATGGCGGTATTTCCAGGGAGATACAATTATTTTCACCTTTTGAGACTTTTATAGAGTGATGTTCTGTGTCTTCTGCCACATATCCTCCGTAATAAAGCAATGGAATCATAACATATTCCTGCCTGTCACTTTCGCTGTGTACCTGTGCATTCAGCTTTCCGCCGGACCGGTTGATCTGTACTTTCAGATCAGAGCTTGTGGATACAACGCCGTCGACCAGCAGGTTTTTGTCTGTTCCCTGAGGAAGATATTCTTCGCCCATGATGAAATTAGTATTCAGGCCGCCTGTATCATAGATCCATCGGGGTGAATCAGCATTTAATTTTTCATTCATCTGACATAAGGACTGATAGCAGATGAAGAGGCATAGAGCAGATATGAAACATTTCAGGCGGAAGCCTCCCACATGTTTTTCGCCCTGACAGATCACAATGACTGTCAGCCATGTCAGGAAGATGCCGGCCATGGACAGGAAACGCCAGGGAAACTGCAGATTTATAATCAGAGATTCCAGGTTGCCAGCCAGGATCCTTATGAAATCATAAGGAAACAGATAAGTAGTCAGAAACAGACTTGTACAGCAGCAGGCAAAGCACAGGATATTCTTTTTCTCTCTGAATCCTTCTTTTCTGGTGACGATTCCGGCCAGAAATAGAAATATAATTATAAAACTTGCCAGACCGATACCAAAGGGCATCTCACCTTTCATACCATTCCATAGTCCGGTACTGCTGCCGGTTCCGGAATAAACCGTAGTCAGCAGTTGAGCCGGATAAAGGGCATTTTGCTGGATTCCTTCCATCCAGTGGATATGTCCGGCATCGTTGACATTAAACTTCAGCCGATAGTAGTCTAAAAATGGGATCAGATACCATAAATTCAATACAACCGTGACTGTCGCGGAACCTGCCAGACGAAGGAATATATCCCTCGAAAAAGTTCTGCGGAACAGGACTGCGCATATGGCAATAATAAAAACAGCAATCATTTCACAGGTCAGAACATGGGACTGAATAATTCCTGTGAGTCCCAGAATGATCATAAAACAGCCGCGCAAAGACGGTTTGTTTTCTTTTGTCTTTGTATAGACTTCGTAAAATCCGCATAAGACTAAGGGGAGGAAGGTCATCGCTGTATATTCTCCCAGGGCAGCCCTTATATAGATATTTACCAGGCGATAGGGAAACAGCGTGTAGAAACAAGAAGCTGCTATTCCCGCCTTTCTGGAACCGGACAGGATTTTAAAACTGTAGTATGCAATAATGGCCGTGGCTCCGTTGATTATAAAAATATAAGCTTTATATGCCTGAAAAACAGGCAGTCCAAGAAATCTCAGCAGTACAGGAATATACAGAAACAGATCTGAATAAAAGATACTCACTGCATACCCATGGCCATCCAGCCACAGAGGCTGTATTCTTACCGGAAACATCCCTGATTCCAGACCACATTTCAGGCCTTCTATTCTCATCAGATGAAATTCCAGATCATGTCCTGACAGAAGATAGTTTACAAAGAGAGGATAGGAAGAAATCAAAATAATAGCTGTCAGGCAGAGGCCTGTTAATTTTGTCTGTTCATATATGTGTGTTTTCACAGTCCAGATAAGGACGTCAGCTAGGATCAGAAGCAACAGAAGAAGCCCTATATCCCGTATATAGGACAAAGGGGAATACTGAATCGATACATGTTTAACTGACAGGTAATCGCCTTCTTTTGAGGCTTCTTTATTGAATGTGTTTCTGATCTGTATTTCTTCACATTTATAGGAAGAATAAACGTGATAATTGACCGTATGTCTGCCGGATTTCAGCCTGTTCTGGTCACTTTTTACATATTGAGCCATACGGTTGTAAATTCCGTATGATTGAGCAAGTACGTCGGAAGTACTGCCGTTGCCCTGGCATTCATAGTCTACGGATACGGTATAGATTCCGCGTTTCATCTCAAAAGGAGGAGTCAGGATGGATATGGAATCTCCTTTGGCAGAAAAGTCAGTATAAGAACTTTGGAAGGCTGCCGCCTGTCCGTCCTTCCAGGTTGTCTCCAGATATAAAGTATTTGCTTCAAAGTCAATATCAGTTCCTCTGTCAATACCTGCAACCAGGAGCATACCTGCTAATAAGATGAGAAGATTGAATACAAGCAGTTTTATCCGTGATTTTTTCGCCATTTTCATTTTCCTCCTAATGTTTTTTCTGTAAAAACATTTGCCAGCGGTCTGGAGAAGCCGACTACTTGTCTAATATATCTCGTCAAAAAAGGACCTGTTCATAACCAGATTTCTATTATATAATAGTCAAAGAGTATAAAGGATATACTAACGGGAGGTCAAAATGGATTTAAAAGAACTGTCTTATAAACATGAAAAGCTTTTTATAGCGCTGCTCGGAGCTGCCCTCGGCGCAATCACCTATATATCAATCTATGGCTTCAGGCTATTAGATGTCACTCATACAATTTGGCTGTATAACAAAAATGATCTGACACAGCATTATGCAGGCAGACTTTTTTTTTCGTAATTCGGGCTGGCATTTCCCCGTTGGGCTGATGGATACCATAACTTATCCGGAGTTATATTCAGTAGTTTATACCGATGCAGTTCCTGTATTTGCAGTGGTTTTTTAAAATATTATCGCCTGTTTTTCCGGAAACATTCCAGTATTTTGGGATTTGGGGATTATTGTGTTTTTATATACATTTGCTCCATGGATGCCTCACCGGCTTTATATGCATTCATCGCTGGCGGCCCATTAGATTTTGCTGCTGTGCATCCTGAACTGCCTGAGAACAGATGAGATCACCTTAAAGAAATATACAGTGGAATGGAGCCTCATCATGGCACTGACCACAGTACCGGTTATAGCAGCAGCGGCAGTTTTGTGGCTTCTCGGTGCATTTTCCAGCGCGGCACTTTATGATTCAGGCGGCTTCGGAGAAGCCAGTGCCAATCTGAACTTTTTGTTTAACAGTCTGGGAAAATCCAGGTTTGTTCCGGCATTGCCTCACCCGTATATCAAGTGGGCAGAAGAGGGATTCGGATATCTGGGAATCGGCGGATTCATATTGCTGGGAGCAGGCGGACTCCGCATTGTTTTTGATAAGGCATTCAGGCACACTGTGTGGATCCAGAGGAGCAGGGTAATTATTACGGGTATATTGATTTGTATTTGTATCTGGCTGGCAACTAATCCTGAAGTAATATGGAATGAGTATCCTCTGTTTCGGTGGGTAACGCCCGGATGGATCGGGTCGCTGCTGAGGATTTTCCGGTCTGTGGGACGTTTTGTATGGCCTGTCTGCTATGTTCTTCTTTTGTTTGGAGTGATATCAGCGGGGTATAGAAAAGGAAAACGGAGGTTCCTGGGATTTGGCCTTCTCTCCATGTGTCTGGTAATTCATTTGGCAGAGTTCAGCGCTTTTTTAGACGGGCGGGCAAACGAGACAAGACACTTGATCGGCTACAAGGAGCTGGATGAACACAGACTGGATCAGTTTGTTGACCGCTATTCTCATATATATAACTTCGATCTTGATAAGTGGCAGGATATTGCCATGTATGCGGGAACACACAGGCTCACACTGAATCAGTCATATCTTTCCAGAATAAACTGGAGGACAGTCCTGGCTGATACGGCAAAGCAAGAAGAAAAATTATGGAGAGGGGAAGCGAGTCCTGATACCCTGTATCTGTTCCCGGCAAGCTGGGAGATGGAGAATTGGCCCCAGGCGATTCCGAATTTTTACATCTATAAAAACAGCGGTTATTATATTGGCAGCCTTTACCCCATCGAGGCTCTGCAGGAATATGAGATTCATCAGATCGGGGCCAAAGAGCAGGGAGCTAAGTAAAAACAGGATCTGCTGCAGAAAATTATTAAAAACTTCTCCATCACGACCATAAACCCTCCCTTTGGGTCCACGTTTTCCAGTATATTCCACTTGTGGACAATATGCTTATGTGGACAGGGACGTTTTAATATACTTAAAGGAGGAGTGTTACCAATGATTACCTATGAACCGCTGTGGAAAACGATGAAGGAAAAGAAAGTCAGTCAGTACCGTCTTATTACCAAATACGGTTTCAGTTCCGGCCAGATCAACCGCCTGAAGAAGAACCAGTATGTATCGACTCACACCATCGGTGTCCTGTGCACTATTTTGAAATGTTCTGTAGAAGATGTCATGGAGTTCCGTATGGACAACAGCGAATATGCATTTCCGACGCCGGAGATGTATGACAGCCACATTAACAGCACCTTATAGAATAAGAGCATAAAGTCCATCGTTTCCGGAAAAAGAGCTGTCATCGGCTCTTTTTCCGGCAGTACGGTCATAATCTGAAATCCGTCACCACATCCTCCGGAATTCTCCCGGCGTGATTCCCTCTACTTTTTTGAATACCCTGGTAAAGTAGGCCGGTTCGTCGAAACCGCATTCCCGCCCCGTCTCCTCGATGGTCAGTCCGCCAAAACGCAGGAGCTGTTTGGCATGGGTGATGCGGACCTGAGCCAGATAGCCGTTGATGGGAACTCCGAACTGTTCCTTAAAGATCCTGGCCAGATAAAATTTATTGATGAAGAATGTGCCTGCCAGATGGTCCAGAGTGATCTTTTCCCGGTAATGCTGATCCAGATAGTCTTTT
>CAJUJV010000011.1:42613-50543 GCA_910586845.1 uncultured Hungatella sp. | reverse complement strand
CATCAGAGGGGCATGAACACAGATGGAAGTATGATCCAGATAGTCTTTTACATTCTGCAGTGACTGGCGTTTGGAACCGATGTGGATCTTGTTCTCGGGATGCCAGCTTTCGGCCATGAGAAGGGTCAGGAGAGTGGTCAGCTTTTCGCAGATCCGCATGTCCCGGATGTAGTCTGCAGAACCGGCAATATCAAAAAGCTGTTCCAGAAGGTCTTCAAAGTCTTTGGGATTATCGGGGCGGAACACGGTCCGTCCTCCCCGCTCGGCATACTTTTCATAGATTCCTTTCATATTGGAACCGTAGAAGTGGACCCATTTTAAAGTCCATGTCTGGGGGGAAGAGCGGTGGGAGTATGCTTTCCGGCAGTCAATAAATGCACAGTCTCCTGCCGAGAGTTCATACCGGATCCCGTCGCAGGTCAGTGTCCCGGAACCTTTCAGGACCAGAAGGAACAGGTAGGATATCAGGTTTTTCCGGCTGCTGGTGTGAGGCTTTAAGGCCTCCAGCTCTCCTGTCTCCTGGAGATGGAGCAGGTTTGTCCTGGCGAAGCCGGAGGGAGTATAGATGATTCGTTTGGCGTTTACCAGGGTTCCCTGAAATAAAGGATCCATAAACATACCTCCTTACTGTTGAGTATACCATATAAGTCAAGATTGTACCAGAGCATATCAAGATTGTGGATTGAAACAGGGATATGGTTCAATTAGAATGTGGATATATAAAACAGAAAGCCGGACATTTTCCGGGAGAGAAGGAGTCAATATTATGAAAAAAGCATTAATCACAGGAATCACCGGCCAGGATGGTTCTTATCTGGCAGAGTTCCTTTTGGAAAAAGGCTATGAGATCCACGGCATCACAAGACGGGCCTCTATTTCCCATACAACCCGTATCGATCATCTGCTGGAAAAAGGGGCTGTTACCCTTCATGACGGGGATCTGTCGGATACCTCTTCCCTGATCCGCATCACCAATCTTGTGCAGCCGGACGAATTTTATAACCTGGCGGCTCAGTCCCATGTTCAGGTGTCTTTTGATGTGCCTGAGTATTCGGGAGATGTGGATGCCCTGGGAGTCCTCCGGGCTCTGGAGGCCATCCACATTCTGGGCCTGGAGAAGAAGACAAGATTTTATCAGGCTTCGACCTCGGAACTCTACGGCAAGGTAGAGCAGGTCCCTCAGAATGAGGATACCCCTTTCCATCCCTACAGCCCCTATGCGGTGGCGAAACAGTACGGTTTCTGGATCACAAAGGAGTACCGGGAGGCATATGGCATGTTCGCGGTCAACGGGATCCTGTTTAATCACGAATCGGAGCGGAGAGGAGAAAATTTTGTTACCAGAAAGATCACTCTGGCGGCAGGACGCATCGCCGAAGGACTTCAGGATCATCTGGAGCTGGGCAACCTGGATTCTCTCCGGGACTGGGGATATGCCAAAGATTATGTGGAGTGCATGTGGCTGATGCTGCAGCAGGAGAAACCGGAGGATTTTGTCATTGCCACCGGTCTTCAGCATACGGTCCGGGACTTTGCAGAAAAGGCTTTTAAAGTAAACGGATTTGATATATACTGGGAGGGAAAGGGTCTGGAGGAAAAAGGATACGATTCCAGGACAGGAAAGATGCTGATCTGCGTGAATCCCATGTATTTCCGCCCTACTGATGTGGACAACCTTTGGGGTGACCCGTCCAAGGCCAGATCGGTGCTGGGCTGGAACCCTCAGAAGACCACCTATGAAGAGCTTGTGACGATTATGGCAAAGCACGACAGAGAGCTTGCCAAAAGGGAAGGAACAAAGCGGTTATGATGGAAAAAGATTCGAAGATTTATGTGGCAGGCCATCGTGGGATGGTGGGCTCTGCCATCGTGAGAGAGCTGGAGCGCCAGGGATACACGAACATCGTCACCCGGACTCACCGGGAGCTGGATCTGTGCCGCCAGGCGGAGGTGGAAGATTTTTTTGCCGCCGAGAAGCCGGAGTATGTGTTTCTGGCAGCCGCCAAAGTCGGAGGCATCGAAGCCAATCAGAGCGCTCTTGCGGATTTTATGTACGAAAATATGATTCTGGAGATGAATGTAATTCATTCTGCCTGGATAAATGGATGCAAAAAGCTGGAATTTCTGGGTTCCTCCTGTATCTATCCCAGGATGGCGCCTCAGCCCATGAAGGAGAGCTGCCTTTTGACCAGCGCCCTGGAGAAGACCAATGAGGCTTATGCTCTGGCCAAGATCTCGGGCCTGAAATACTGTGAATTTCTGAACCGGCAGTATGGTACGGACTATATCAGCGTCATGCCTACTAATCTGTACGGACCCAATGACAATTACCATCCCACTCACAGCCATGTGCTTCCTGCACTGATCCGCCGGTTCCATGAGGCCAGGACGGCAGGGGCGCCCTATGTGACCTGCTGGGGAGACGGCAGTCCCCTGAGAGAGTTTTTGTATGTGGACGACCTGGCTGATCTGTGTGTGTTTCTCATGAACCATTACAGCGGCAATGAGACGGTCAACGCGGGAACCGGCAGGGAACTGACTATCAGAGAACTGACAGAGCTGGTGGCCAGGGTCATCGGCTATGAGGGGGAGATCCGGTGGGATCCCACCAAGCCCAACGGTACGCCCAGAAAGCTTCTGGATGTGTCCAAAAGCGCCGCTCTGGGCTGGACCTACAAGACGGAGCTGGAGGACGGCATCCGCCTGGCTTATGAAGATTTTTTAAATAATCCCATGAGAGCCGAAAGGTAACTGCGGGAGAGAGGGGAATATTTATGAATATAATCCTGTTGTCAGGAGGATCGGGAAAGCGGCTGTGGCCTCTTTCCAATGATATCCGCTCCAAACAGTTTATCAAGATTTTCAAAACAGAGAACGGGCAGTATGAGTCCATGGTACAGAGGGTATACCGGCAGATCATGAAGACGGATCCGAATGCCACTGTGACCATCGCCACATCCAGGACACAGGTTTCTTCCATCCACAATCAGCTGGGCGAGAAGGCAGGGATCTCCGTGGAGCCCTGCCGGCGGGATACCTTCCCGGCCATTGCTCTGGCTACGGCCTATCTTCATGACGTTCAGGGAGTACCGGAGGAAGAGACGGTAGTGGTCTGCCCTGTGGACCCCTATGTGGAGGAAGATTATTTTGCAGCCATAAAGCAGCTGGGGGAGAGAGCATCCCGGACCGACGCCAATCTGGTGCTTATGGGAATCGAACCCACATATCCCAGTGAAAAGTACGGTTACATCATCCCGGAAAGCAGCAGCCAGGTCAGCAGAGTTTCTACATTTAAAGAGAAGCCTGACATGGAGACTGCCGGAAGCTATATCCGCCAGGGAGCGCTGTGGAACGGCGGCGTATTTGCCTACAGACTCAGATATGTGCTGGACAAGGCAAGAGGGCTGATGGGATCTGCGGATTATGAAGATCTGTTTAACAGATACGATACCCTGGACAAGATCAGTTTTGACTATGCGGTGGTGGAGAAAGAGCCCAGGATCGAAGTGATGCGTTTTGCCGGACAGTGGAAGGATCTGGGCACCTGGAATACTCTGACAGAGGCCATGGAGGAGACCAGCATCGGCAAGGCCATGATGGATGAGACCTGTGCCAATGTCCATGTGATCAATGAGCTGGATGTTCCGGTTCTGGCCATGGGTCTTCAGGATGTGGTCATTTCCGCAAGCCCGGAGGGAATCCTAGTGTCGGACAAGGCCAGGTCCAGTTATATCAAACCGTTTGTGGATAAGATCCATCAGCATATCATGTTTGCAGATAAGTCCTGGGGCAGCTTCCGGGTCCTGGATGTGGAAGAGGGGAGCATGACCATCAAGGTCACCCTGAACCCGGGCCACAGTATGAATTATCACAGTCACAAAAACCGGGATGAGGTATGGCATGTGATCTCGGGGAAGGGAAGGGCTGTGGTGGACGGACTGAATCAGGAGATCGAAGCCGGCCATGTGCTTACCATGAAGGCCGGATGCCGCCATACGGTGATCGCGGAGACGGAATTAAAGCTCATTGAGGTCCAGCTGGGAAAGGACATCAGCGTTCATGATAAGGAGAAACATGTTCTGGGATAACCTCTTAAAAGGTGCAGGGCTGTTCTCCGGGCCGGATCAGATCAAAGAGAAAACGAGAGGTTGAAAGAGATATGGACAGAAACACAGGCGGGATCATGAACCAGTACTGGCTGTGGCGGGAAAAAGCCGTGGCAGACCAGGAGCTTGGTGAGGAACTGAAAGGGATGGAACAGGAGCCGGACAGGATCAGAGAAGCCTTTTACCGGGAACTGGTTTTCGGCACGGGGGGCCTTCGGGGGATTCTGGGGGCCGGAACCAACCGGATGAATGTGTATACGGTGGCGAAAGCGACCCAGGGACTGGCGGATCATATCAGAAAGAAATCAGAACAGAGAGAATGCTCCGTGGCTGTCAGCTATGATTCCAGGATCAAATCGGAGTTGTTTGCCAGGACTGCTTCTGCCGTACTGGCTGCCAACGGCCTCCGGGTCTTTCTTTTCCCCCGGCTCATGCCTACCCCCTGTCTGTCCTACGCGGTACGCAGGCTGGGCTGCTTCGCCGGGATCATGATCACTGCCTCCCACAATCCGGCCGAGTATAACGGTTATAAAGTTTATGGGGCTGACGGCTGTCAGATCACCACAGAGGCTGCAGCGGATATTCTGGAGGAGATCCGGAAACTGGACATTTTTTCCGATGTAAAACAGGGTTCTTTTGAAGACGGAGTCCGCGGGGAAAGGATCACATATATTCCCGATGAAGTGGACAGGTCATTTATAGAAGAGGTAAAAAAACAGTCTCTGTGGGGGGAGGAAGGCGCAGGGAAAGAGATTTCTGTCGTGTATTCTCCTCTCAACGGCACAGGGCTTAAACCGGTACTCCGTGCCCTCAGGGAGAGCGGATATACGGATATCACCGTGGTGGAAGAGCAGAGAGAGCCTGACGGCCGGTTTCCCACCTGCCCCCGTCCCAACCCGGAAGTGAAGGCGGCTATGGAGCTGGGGATCCGGTATGCCAGAGAGAAGGGGGCAGATCTGGTGCTGGCCACGGACCCGGACTGTGACCGGGTGGGCGTCGCGGTCAGAGACCATAAGGGGGAATACACGCTTCTGTCAGGCAACGAGACGGGACTTCTGCTCCTGGACTATGTCTGCGCCCGCAGGAAGGCTCTGGGAACTATGCCGGAGGAGCCGGTGTTTATGAAGACCATCGTCACCACGGCTATGGCAGAGAGGATCGCTTCCTGCTATGGGGTGAAGACGGTCAATGTGCTTACGGGATTTAAGTTTATCGGCGAGCAGCTGGGATTTCTGGAGGCGGAAGGGAAAGAGGACTCTTTTATCTTTGCTTTTGAGGAGAGTTACGGGTATCTCAGCGGCTCCTATGTCCGGGACAAGGACGGAGTGGGGGCGTCTCTTCTGATCTGTGAGATGGCGGCTTTCTGTAAGAGCCGCGGAATCAGTCTAGCAGAGAAACTGGAGGAGCTGTACCGCACTTACGGGTATTGTCTGGATACACAGCACTGTTATGAATTTGAAGGAGCCCGGGGCTCGGAACAGATGGCGGAGATCATGAAAAGGTTCCGGGAGAACCCCTTCTTCCTTGGAGAAAAACGGATTGTTTCTTTTTTGGACTACCGGGATGGGCTGGACGGACTTCCTAAGTCTGACGTGGTTCGTTTCTCTTTGGAGGACGGCTGCTCCGTGGTGGTAAGACCTTCCGGCACGGAACCGAAGATCAAAGTCTATGTGTCCGTCCGCGGGGAGAGCCGGGGAGCGGCGGCCCAGGCAGAAGGAGAAATCGTAAAAGAGATAGAGCAGGTGATCGGCTGAGACAAAATATAAGGCGTCCGGACGGAAAAGTCCGGGCGCCTTATTATGTACGGCTATGCAGGCAGTCGGCGGCCTTGCGGCTGGTGACAAGTTATGCTATAATGAATTGCGCTGGGGTATCCCCGGCTATTATAACATATTATATGAAGTACAGAAAGTGTGAAGAAAATGAAATTCTGGTTTTTAGCCATATTCAGTGTCTGGGGGATCAATGCCGTTGTGACAGGTCTTCCCAAAGGACTTTTAAATTCCATTCTGGCGCTGCCTC
This sequence comes from uncultured Hungatella sp., assembly GCA_910586845.1. GTDB lineage: Bacteria > Bacillota > Clostridia > Lachnospirales > Lachnospiraceae > UBA3402. The sequence continues at coordinate 44,415 of CAJUJV010000011.1, read as the reverse complement.
TTATCTGGGGATTAAGGTGCCTTTACAGAAGTGTATACAGGAAAAAGCCTGAACGAAGAACCGTTCTTCTTGCTTTGCCGTTTGCTCTGATTTTTTCTTTTGCTCTGGTTTATGGGGCGGCTCTGTGCAGGGACTCCAACAGTCTGGTCTGGATCGGGACCATAATCGGAACGTTGTCGCTGCTTCCTTTTATCCTGTGCATTCTGATCTGCCTTTCTGAACTGGATATCAGTGTATGGGACGGCCGTATAAAGATAAAGCTGGATAATCCGCGGACAGGTCTTATTATTTTTGTAATCATTTATGGATTCTGGATCATAGGTCTTTTGTCCATGATGCCGGGATACTGGGGATATGATGGAGTGTATCAGTTTGATTCTTTCATAAAAGGAAGTGTTTCTTCTCACCATCCGGTGCTGCATACTTATTTCATGAGCAGCCTCCTTGTATTCGGGAAGGAACACCTTGGGAGCTATGAATCGGGTCTTCTGATTTACTCGCTTCTGCAAATGGCAATTTTGGACTTTGCCATAGTCAGGATGATTTTATTTGTGCTGAAATATTCCAAAGCTGCCTCCCTGGGGATACTGGCTTGCTGCTGTCTCCTGCCATTTCATGGGATTTTGTCTTTCAGCAGTACAAAAGACACGTTATTTTCGGCCTTTTTTATTCTTTGGGTTCTGGAGTTGATCAACGGAGCGGTCAGCCGGGAAAAATGGAACTGGAAATATGCAGGACGCGTGACAGTACTTTCGCTTCTTATGTGTGCGTTCCGCAATAATGGGATCTATGTTTATATTGCCACTCTGCCATTTTGGGCCGCAATCTGCAGAAAACAATGGAAATGGGTTACGATTGCGGCAGTCATTACTCTGGGGGGATGGATAGGATATACGGGACCTGTCTATGACAGTCTGCATATTACAAAAGGGGCTGTACATGAGATGCTTTCTGTTCCCTGCCAGCAGCTGAGCAGCGCCTATCTGAATTCCCGGAATCTGACAGCCGAAGAGCGGCAGAAGATCAAGGAATATATTCCGGCGGCAGAAAATTATAATGCCCGCACAGCGGACAACGTAAAAAATACGTTTAATGACAGTTTGTTCCTGAATGATAAGTCACAGTTTATGAGACTGTGGTTTCGGACAGGGAGAAAGAATTTTCGTATATATCTTAATGCGCTGGCCAATGTCAGTATCGGGTTCTGGTATTCTGACATGATCTACCCGGACCCGCCGGCATGGCACCCTTATATAGAATATATTCTTGAGTCAAATGATGACAGGTTTAATGAAGACAAATGGATTCAGATTGAACAGTGGTCATACTTTCCATGGGTGACGCAGATCAATCATCGTTTCTGCAGGTATGCAGATTTTCAGAAACTTCCGGTGATTTCCATGCTGTGCAGCGGAGGATTCTATTTCTGGCTGCTGATGGCAGAAACATTTTTGATCCTGGTCAGAAAAAAGTATCCATATCTGCTGGGAATCATACCTGCGGTTATGTATTGGGGAACCTGCATCCTGGGTCCGGTGGTGCTGCTTCGATATGCGTATGCCTATATTCTGGCTGCCATGCTGATGGCGGCCCCTGCATTTAAAAAAGAAACGGAATAATATAAGAAGGAGATCCTGACATGACAGAGATGAACAAATTATATGTAAAAAACCTTTTCCAGGACCTTTGGCGCCACAGGCTGTTTACCGTATTCTGTGTCCTGGCCTGCGCCGCCCTTTTGGCTTTTGCAGGTTACAGTAAGGTCACGGACGACAAGGAACTGGAGGAGTACAATACGCGTC
>CAJUJV010000011.1:0-42603 GCA_910586845.1 uncultured Hungatella sp. | reverse complement strand
TAACCTCAAAGCCGGCGGACTCGATCATCATGCCGACCAGGTTCTTGCCGATGTGGAGAACAGTCTTGCACTGGCGGTAGAGCAGGTGGAAGACATGCAGAAATATGTGGATGAATCGATTTATATGAGATTGGATGGACAGAATATTCAGGCGGCTTCCGTTCAGTATGCCGCAGCTACGGAGGCCAATCTGGGCAACATCTTCAATGCACTGATCTACTACATCAATGAAGGCGGCCTGAGGGAGTCTTTCGGCGACGAATACCAGGACCTGGATGTAAAGTACTGGAGAGATGTGGTTACCTGCGCTACCGGAGGCAATGTGTTCAGCGTTACAGTCATGCATTATGATCAGGAGAAGGCGAAACAGATCCTGGATCTTGTAAAGCAGAGGATTCAGGAACAGATCCCTGTCATTTCCGAGGCACAGGGGGCATTTACCCTTCGTGAGATCAGTACGTCTTATTATGTAAAAGCAGATGTAGGCATTACCAATAATCAGAACAATCACAGAAACACATTGAAAAATTATATTTCCAACCGCGCTGATTTTACCAACAAGCTGATCTCCAACCAGAACGGGAAAGCTTCTTATATCGAAAATAATATGCCGGTCCTCCTGGGCTCCGACCCCTCCGGCTCTATGGTGACTATCCTGTTTTATCTGATCATCGGTGTTGTACTGGGATTCGGGATTCCTGTGGGATGTTTTGCCCTGAGAAATGTTCTGCACAAGCGCATCCGCTCCGAGGAGGATCTGAAGACCTTCGGACTGCATACCATAGGCTGCTGTCATACCCAGGCGGAACTTGAAGGGGCACTGTCAAGAGGTCTTGTGGAATTAAAATATTTTGTGAAAGGCCGCAGTCTGCCGGCAGTATTTTTCAACATCCTTTCAGAGGACGATGTGGTGGAGAAGGTGGTGAGCGGTTATGAGGCCCTTCTGGGAAATCATCAGATCCCTCTGAAGACAGGAAAGCAGCTCCAGAAAGAGGCTGCAGAATTACAGGAAATGATGGACGCCGGGGCCTGTGTTTTGGTGGTGAAGACGGGAAAGACTACGTATCCTCAGATAGAGAGGCAGATGGAACTGTGCAGTACTTTTCATGTGGATATTCTGGGCTGCGTGGTGGTGGGATAAAACAGTCAGAATACTTTTCCCAATCCCTCCCACCTCTTCAAGTAATTCCCCGCCCCATTGTGCCATTTCATTCCCCCAAGCCTTTCAAAGTATGGTAGAATGGTAGTTGACTTAACCAGATAAAGCCTGTAAAATGGAGAGACAAGATAGGATGTTGTGGGAGCGAAGAGATGTATCAAAAGAGAAAAGCCTTTGAGAATATACTGATCCTGGGATTGGATACCCTGAGCATCACCGCCAGTCTGGCCATCGGGTTCTGGCTGCGGTACGGGGTGATCTTCGGGAGATTTGAACACAGGGACCAGATGTGGCTTCTGGTGTTTATGCTGGCTCTGTATGCGGCCATTAATATATTTGCAGATTTTAACGATCATTTTTTTCGGAGAGGGCTGTTTGAAGAGCTGGAAAATGTGATTAAGGCAGAGGTGGTGTTCAGCCTTTCCCTGCTCCTGGTGCTGTTTCTGATCCACAGATCCAGCGAGCTGTCCAGGATGATCTTCGGCTATTTTGTGATCTTTAACACGGTTATCATGTACGGGGCCAGGATGATCTTCAAGCAGTGTATGGTAAAGGGATATAAGAGGAGCAAATACAGCAACCGCCTGCTGATCGTGACCACCTCGGCCCGGGCCGAGAACGTGATCAAGGATATTGTGGATTATAATGAGTGGAACAGGATCATCGTGGGAGTTGTCCTGACGGACGGTCCGGGGAGAGAGAAGATCGGAGAGATCCCTGTTGTCGCCGACAAGGACGGCCTCCTGGATTATGTGATACATAACAGTGTGGATGAGGTGTTTATAATCGCCGGTGAGATGCTGGGGACTCCCCTTCTGGAAACCTGGGTCCGGGAGATAGAGCAGATGGGAACCATTGTGGATGTGAACATCGATGCCTTTGATATCTCTCATACGGGGAAGAAGTCCCTGAACCGGGTAGGCAAGTATGCGGTGGTGACCTTTGCCAGAAATTTGTTTTCTACCAGGGAGATGGCGGCCAAGAGGGCTCTGGATGTTGTGGGAAGCCTGGTGGGCATGGTGATCCTGGGGATTGCCGCCCTGTTTGTGGCGCCGGCCATCAAGCTGGATTCACCGGGGCCGGTGTTTTTCGGGCAGACCAGAGTGGGGAAGAACGGGCGAAAGTTTACGTTTTATAAATTCCGATCCATGTATCAGGATGCGGAGGAACGGAAGAAGACCCTGATGTCTCAGAACGAGATGAAGGGGCTGATGTTTAAGATGGAGGATGATCCGCGTATCACCAGAGTGGGCAGGTTTATCCGGAAGACCAGTATCGACGAGCTGCCCCAGTTCTGGAATGTGCTGAGAGGCGATATGAGCCTGGTAGGGACAAGACCTCCCACCGTGGATGAGTTTGAGCAGTACGAGGCAAAACACAGGTGCCGCCTGAGCATGACTCCCGGCCTTACGGGGATGTGGCAGATCAGCGGCCGCAGTGATGTGAAGGATTTTGACGAGGTTGTGAAGCTGGACATGCAGTATATCGACAACTGGTCTATTTTGAAGGATATTAAGATACTGATCCTGACCGTATGGGTCGTTCTGGCCGGACGGGGCTCCAGGTAGAGGAAAAGATAAGAGAAAAGGAGATTGACACATGGATTATAACAATGGGTATGAGCAGGAGATTGATCTGAAGGAGCTGATGTTTGCGGTCCTCCGCAAATGGCGCCCCATCCTTGCGGCAGCAGTTGCCCTGGCAGTGGTTCTGGGCGGTTATAAGTCTGTGTCTGCTTACAGAGCGGGGAATGACGAGAAGGCCCAGAAGGCGGCACAGAAGGAATATGAGACAGAGCTGGAGCTTTATAATAAGAATGTGGCTACCTGTGAGAGGGAGATCGAGAATCTGACAAAGGATATTGCCAATCAGCAGGAATATCTGGAGAAGTCTGTTCTTATGAACATGAGCCCCTATGATGTGTGGGAAGCCAAGACAGAGCTCTTTGTGAAGACGGATTATGAGATCATGCCGGATAAGGCATACCAGAATCCGGATTTTACGGGAACCATTCTCCAGTCCTATCAGTCGGCCCTGACCAGTGCGGAATTTATCGAGCAGATTGCCAAAGTCGAGGAGCTGGACAGCCGTTATCTGAAAGAACTGGTAAGCATAAATGTGGGAAGAAGCGATAACAAGATCAATTATCTTCTGACTATCCAGGTCAGACATGAGGACGAGGGAAAGGCGCAGCAGGTTCTGGATGAGATCCTGGACGGGGTGGATCATTTCAGATCCCAGATCCGATCCTCTATAGGAGTCCATACCATAAGTGTTGTGAACAGCAGCGTAGGTTCCATGTTGGATCTGTCTCTGGCGGATCAGCAGAAAAATGAAAATGACCGGCTGATCAGGCTGAATACAAGTCTGGATGAAAAGCAGACGGAACTGGAAGGTCTGGAGGCGCCGGAACCGGTGGTTTCTTCCGGCAACGCAGCGGCGAAGAGCGGAGTGAAGTACGGACTTATCGGCGGAGTTCTGGGTGCGTTTGCAGTGATCTTCTTTGTCTGTGTGGCTTTTGTCATGAGCGATAAAGTCTATTCTGCAAAAGAACTGAAATACCGCTTTAAACTGAAGATTCTTGGTACTCTGCCCATGCCGGGCGCAAAGAAGGCCGGAAAGATCGACAGCTGGCTGAGTCGTCTGGAAGGACGGGCCTGTGATAAAGATGAGGATCGGGAGTTTGGCCTGATCGCAGCCAATATCTGCAATTACGCAGAGGGAGCCAAAAATCTTCTGATCGTAGGCAGCGCCGAAAGGTCTCTGGTTGAGCAGACAGGCGAGAAGCTGAGAGACAAACTGCCGGGCCTGAAAGTAATATCCGGCGGCAATCTCCTGACGGATGCGGAAAGCTTAAAGAAGCTGTCGGAGTGCGACAGCGTGCTGCTGGTGGAACAGTGCGGCACTTCTCTGTACAGTTCCGTGGAGCTGGAGATAGAAAAGGCGAGAGACCTTGGGAAAAATATATCGGGCTGTGTGGTGTTTGAATAGACAGATAGGTAGTGGAGCGGGGGAGACTTTTCCCCTGCCCGCTGCGCCGGGCACCTGTCAGCTTTGCCGGCAGTCTTCCTTTGTTTGCCCCTGTACATAAAAAAGATACGGCCGATGCCGTATCTTTTTTGTTACATCCCGGAACTCTGCAGCCTATCTCGTTCCTTTCCACTTTCCTTCTGAATTAACATAATAGTTATCAATCCAGGTATCCGATGCCATGATGCCGTTCTCGTCGAAGTAATACCAGCATCCTTGTGACTTGAACCAGCCGGTGGTCTTATGGCCGTCCTTGTCAAGATAGTAATGATTCTCTCCATCCTCGATCCAGCCGTCAACGCTTTCTCCGTCGTCGTTCAGATAGGTCCAGGTGCCGTCATCATGTTCTGTCCAGGTGCCTGCGTATGCGGGAGATACGGACAGGAGCATCATAAGGAAGGAAAGTGCGATCGTAGTAAGTCTTCTTTTATGCATGTCATCACCACCTCCTTCTCTTTTAATCATGTTCATTATAACATATGCCCCCGGGCTTTACCAGTGAAAACCCCTGTACAAATCTTACGATTTTGGAACAAGTTTCTTACCAATAAGAAAGAAACAGACCCCCTGCCCGGCTGACCGGCAGAAATTTTTATGAGACAATTTTCGACAAGTATCTCCTGTAGGTAAAGACGGGAGGGAAACTATAAATAGTAGATGAAAAAGCCCGGTCGGAAAAAGGAGGGATTCGGTATGGAAGGCCAGGCGCAGATTTGTCGAATCGCGCGGTAGAAAGGTCTTTCCAAATTTTGAGAAATAAGATATAGTTAAGACATTCTAAAAAAAGAGGAGGAAGACATCAAATGAATGAAGCAGATATTATCTCCGAATTAAGATCAGAAAATAACAGGTTAAAGAAAGACAATGCCATGTTGCAGAAGATTGTGGATCGGTTGCGCGTGACTTTGAACCGCCTGATATCCCGTTATATTTCCGATAGAAGTAATGTGGCATAAGAGAGACGGGGAGTGAACTGCTCCCCGTTTTTTGGTTGTCAGAGAGATTATGCTTTCCGCGGCATGGAACCTCATCTATAGCAGCTTTAAGCCTCAGTTTTCTGTCGGATCCGTATCCAGCTGTTCTCTGAGCTGACGGATTTCTTCCTTGAGGCCCTGCTTTTTGCGCAGCTCGTCCCATATAGTAGAATGCATCCACGCGATGGTCTCATTCAGCTTGTCTATTTCTTTTTCCAGTTCCTGGATATGCTGGGTCAGGGTACCCACCAGCTTTCTCTGGCGGTACAGCTTTTCGGGAGCGGTAATCCGTCCGATCAGACTGGGAGTAGCCTCAACCATCTTGGTGGCAATAAGCCGGTCCCTGTCCTCATAGTCCAGACTGGTAAAATCCCGATGGTTCATGTCCAGCCGGATCATAGGACAGGAACAGTTGTGACAAACAGCATTTTTGGGCAGCTGAAAATAACCATAATACCCGCATTTGTCACAATAGTAAACCGATAGTTCCCTCATAATTATTCCTCCATGTGTAAATTGGCGTGTGTGGCCACACGCGCTCTATTCTTATAAACGGAAAAAGCGGGGATTTATAACAGAAAATATGAAAAAAACTGCCGAAATATTCCTGTTTCGGCAGTTTGAACGGATGAATGATGAATTGTTACTGGATAATACCGTTTACATCTACGGTCCAGATTGTTTCACTGGTATCCTTGAAATCGCGGAAACCATTTCCCAGATCCGGACGGGAAGCGGATTTTGAGGAAGAGGAAGCTTTCTGGATGGTACCGGAAACATTGACCAGATACTTCTTTCCTTCAAATTCTGCAGGGGCATAGCGCAGATCGGATTCAGCCTGTTTGCGGCGGCCCTGTTCATAGATGACATTGTCACGGATTCCATGGTAACCCTGTCCTTTTTTGGAGCCTTCGTTGTGGAAGAACCAGATTTCATTGACGCCTTCTTCTTCATTGTAGATGGTCTGTCTTCCGGTTTTCATAACGCCGTCGGTTCCGAAGTAGAAATTGGCGGTGGAGCCGTCGGCCAGGGTTACTTCCTGAAGTTCTGTCTGCATCTCACCTTTGGTGTTGAATCCGTATTTGGCGGAACCGATGCTGAATACCTGGATCCCTGACTCGGAGAAATAGGGTTTGCCGTTTTTAAAGTAGAACCGATACAGTTCGCCTTCCTCGCTGAGTCCGGAGATGCCTTCGATGGTCCTCCAGCCGGAAGCCCGTTTGCCGTCTTCATCATAATACTGATATCCGGCTGCAGAAACGGGGGTTTCCTCTGCTGCGGTATCGGCGCCGGCAGCATCCGCGGCAGCGTCTGTCCCGGCATTGTCGGCATTGGAAGCTGTAGCGTCCTCACCGGAAACCTCTTTGGGCAGCTTGTACCATCCGGTCTGCATCTTTCCGTCTGTGAAGGTGTAGTAATCTCCGCTGATCTTCTTGTCTATCTGATTTTCTACCATCTTTCCGTTGGAATCAAAGTAGCGCCAGATGAGCTCATCGTCGGGCTGTTCATTGTCCTCCGACAGCTGAACCCAGCCTTTTTTCATGACTCCGTCGTCATGTTCTCCGAAGTAGTAGGTGGCGCCGTCGATCTCCGTAAGGCCTGTGACCATACGGCCGTCGCCGTCGAAATAGTATCCTTTCTCCTCAATGACCTTGAACTTGGAGACTGTGGCTTTGCCGTCTCTTCCATAATAGTACCAGTAAAATTCCGGATCATCATTGGAGTACCAGTCGTCCTCATTGGCAACCTTTACCCACTGATTGATGACTCTCTTTCCGTCGGTGCCCACATAATATTCGTCGATCTGGCGGTCAAAGGCCAGCTGACCGTTTTCATCCAGATAGAACCATTCTCCGTCCTGCTTCTTCCAGGTGTCGGTGAGGTAGTAGCCGTCTGTGTCATAGAACATCCAGGTGCCGTTTTCCTCCACCCAGCCGGTGGTTGTCTGTGCCATGGCAGGCACCATAAAGGAAGGGGTCAGGGCAGTCATGATTGCTGCGGTGGAAAGGGCTGCGGTCCATTTGATCTGTTTCTTCATAAATTGATTCTCTCCTTTTTGTTGGTTGGTGAAAATCTGCATTTGCATTACTCCTGCATTATAACCCATAGGGGCTGCCCGCGAAAGTGAAGGTTAGTGGCAGAAATGGCAGGATTTAAAAAGACTTTTACACCGATGGTATTTGTGGTATACTTATGAAAATATGCGGTATGCAGGGCAAAACAGAGAAGAAGCCTTAAAATACGGGATTTTCCGGGATTCTTTCCCCGGGCATGAGCCGGGAGAGACCCCTGGAAAGAATAAAAAATTTTTTAAAGGAGCGCAGGATTTATGAAAATAAAAGTTTCTGATTATATAGCGCAGGCTCTGCTGGACCACGGCATCAGTCAGGTGTTTACTGTGACAGGCGGCGGAGCCATGCATCTGAATGATGCATTGGGCCATAAGGAAGGGCTTCACTGCCTGTACCAGCACCATGAGCAGGCCTGCGCCATGGCGGCGGAATGTTACGGAAGGCTTCACGATACCATGGCGGCGCTGTGCGTGACCACAGGCCCGGGAGGGACCAACGCCATCACGGGAGTTCTGGGCGCATGGCTGGATTCCATTCCCATGCTGGTACTGTCGGGACAGGTGCGGTATGACACTACGGCCAGATGGTCCGGCACGGGCATCCGGGCCATGGGGGATCAGGAGTTTGACATTGTAAAGGCCGTAAGCTGTATGACCAAGTACAGTGAGATGGTCACGGACCCGAAGAGGATCCGTTACTGCCTGGAACGGGCGGTCTATCTGGCATCAACGGGCAGGCCCGGCCCTGCATGGCTGGATATTCCTCTGGATGTTCAGGGGGCCTGTGTGGACACGGAGGAACTGCAGGGTTTTGACGCAGAAGAGTTTGAGGCAGGGCCGGAGAGTCAGAGACTCCCGGGGAAAGTCAGCGACCATACTGCAAGGGAAATCCTTGAGAAGATCCGCCGGGCAGAGCGGCCCGTATTCAACGCAGGGAACGGCATCCGTATTGCCAAAGCTTATCCTGTGTTTGAGCGGGTGGTGAAAAAACTGGGGATTCCGGTGGTCACAGGCTGGGACAGCGAGGACCTGATGTGCGACGAGGATCCTCTGTATGTGGGACGGGCCGGAAATATGGGGGATCGTGCCGGCAATTTCGCGGTCCAGAACAGCGACCTGGTATTTTCTGTAGGAAGCCGGCTCAGTATCCGTCAGGTGGGATACAATTACGGAACCTGGGCCAGAGAGGCCTATACCATTATCAACGACATTGATGAGGAAGAGCTGAAAAAACCCAGTCTTCATGTGGATATGGCCGTCCACGGGGATGCCCGGGATCTGCTGGAGGCTCTGGAGCGGGTCCTGGAGGAAAACCAGGACAAAGAGGCGGGCCGGACTCCGGTGTTCGGCGGCGGAAAGGGCCTGGAGGATATGACCTGGACAGAAACCTGCCGGATGTGGAAGAAGAAATATCCTGTGGTGCGGCCGGAACACATGGCGGAAGACAGGCCGGGAAAAGCCAATGTCTATGCTCTCGTAAAGACCTTAAGCTCCAAACTGCCGGAGGGAAGAGTCACCGTGGTAGGCAACGGTTCTGCCTGTGTGGCAGGAGGCCACGGGTATGTCATTAAGAAAGGCCAGCGGTTTATCACCAACTCGGCCGTGGCCTCCATGGGCTATGATCTTCCGGCAGCCATCGGGGCAGCCGTGGCAAGACCGGGGGAGGACATCATCTTGTTAACCGGGGACGGAAGCATCCAGATGAACCTTCAGGAGCTTCAGACCATCATTCATCATCGGCTGCCAGTGAAGATCTTTCTTATCAACAACGGAGGATACCATTCTATCCGGCAGACCCAGAAGAACTTTTTCGGGGAGCCTCTGGTAGGAGTCGGAGAGGACAGCGGTGATCTGAGCTTTCCCGATATGGAGAAGCTGGCAGGAGCCTATGGGTATCCCTATGTCAGGGCCTGCTGTAACAGAGAACTGTCAGATGCCACAGACAGGGCTCTGGCTGTGGACGGGCCGGTGATCTGTGAGGTTTTTGTGACCACGGACCAGAATTTTGAACCCAAGTCGGCGGCAAAGCGTCTTCCTGACGGCACCATGGTGTCTCCTCCGCTGGAGGATATGTTTCCTTTCCTGCCCGATGAAGAGATGGACGCCAATATGCTGATCCCCAGGATTAAGGAGTAGAGATGAAGATGGAACAAGGAGAACAGATTCACGCGGCGGTCACAGGAGCCACCAGTTTTCTGGGGGCGGCGCTGGTCCGGGAGCTGGCGGAGAGGGGCTGCCGGGTCCATGCCCTCATCAGACCCGGGTCGTCTAACCGCAGGGTGCTGGAGGGGCTGCCTGTCCATATAGCGGAGCTGGAGCTGGGACAGATGGACAGGGTCAGAGAAGTAATCGGAGAACCCTGCAGCCTGTTTTTTCACCTGGGCTGGGAAGGCTCGGGAAGCGACAGCAGGAAGAAAACAGAGATACAGCAGCAGAATGCCCGGGATGGGATCAAAGCTCTGAAGGGAGCCAGAAGCCTGGGCTGTACCAGATTCATCTTCAGCGGTTCTCAGGCGGAGTACGGCAGCTGCCGGACCCTTATGAAGGAGGACCAGCCCTGTCTGCCCGTATCGGAATACGGAAAGGCCAAGGTGCAGGTGGGAGAGGAAGCATACAGGCTGTGCAGACAGTGGAGGGAAAAGGGAGAATATGATATGGAATATATTCACGCCAGGATCTTCAGCATCTACGGTCCCGGCGATCATCCATGGTCCCTGGTCAATACCTGCCTGGATACCTTTTTAAAAGGAGAGACCATGAAGCTTTCCGCCTGTACCCAGCAGTGGAATTTCCTCTATATTGACGATCTGGTAAAGGGTCTTCTGGCCCTTGCCTTCTGCAGGGGGCGGGTGGAAGGAACCTATAATCTGGCGGCAGGGCCGGAAGAGACCAGACCTCTTAAGGAGTATGTGGAGCAGATGTATCGCCTGTGCGGAAGCAGGGGAGACTATGTTTACGGAAAACTGCCTCCCAATGCGGAAGGATATGTAAATCTGATCCCGGATATCAGCAGGATCAGGGAAAGGACAGGCTGGAAGCCGGAGATATCCTTTGAAGAAGGGATCAGGCGGATGACGGAGAAAAAGAGGGAAGCAGCGTCCATGAAGTAAAAGGGGCAGTACGAGGAGAATTACTATGAAGACCATCAGCATTGTGGTACCATGCTATAATGAAGAAGAAAATGTGGAGGCTCTGGCGGATGCCCTGAGAGAGATGTTTGGGACCAGCCTGCCCTCCTATGAATATGAGATTATTTTTATTGACAATGATTCAAAAGATAAGACCAGAGAGATCATCCGCAGGCTTGCGGCAGAGGACCGGAACATTAAAGGCATCTTCAATGCCAAAAATTTCGGCCAGTTCAATTCGCCCTACTATGGCCTGCTCCAGTCCGGAGGTGACTGCGCCGTCCTCATCGCGGCGGATTTTCAGGATCCGGTGGAGATGATCCCCAAGTATGTGAAGGAGTGGGAAAACGGCTATAAGATCGTCATAGGGATCAAAAAGTCCAGTAAGGAGAACCCGGTCATGTACTGGCTCCGGGGCTGTTACTACAAGATGATCAGGGCGCTGTCTGATGTGGAGCAGATCGAACAGTTTACGGGATTCGGCCTGTATGACAGGAAGTTTATCCAGGTGCTTCGGGAACTGGACGACCCTACTCCCTTTCTGCGGGGGATCGTGGCGGAACTGGGATTCCGGCGCAAGGAGATCCCCTATGAGCAGCCCAGGCGCCGGGCAGGGAAGACCAGCAATAATTTTTACCGGCTTTACGATGCGGCCATGCTCAGTGTCACTTCCTATACAAAGGCCGGTCTGCGGCTGGCGACCATCTTCGGAGGCTTCTGCTGCTGTGTCAGCATAACGGTGGCTCTGGTGTATCTGGTGATGAAACTGATGTACTGGGACCGGTTTGCAGCAGGCATGGCTCCTCTGCTGATCGGCATGTGTTTCCTGGGATCCGTGCAGATCTTTTTTATCGGAATCGTAGGGGAGTACATCCTGGCCATCAATGCCAGGGTGATGAAAAGGCCTCTGGTCATCGAGGAGGAGCGGGTGAATTTTGACAGGGAACCTGCAGGACAGGGGGACGATCATGAAGCATAATGTAGACGTAGTCAGGATCCGGGAGAATTCCATTCAGCTCAACGGCTGGGTCGTCGGAAAGACTCCGGAGTCCCGCCCCTCTTTTCTGGTGGAGGATCACAGTCATAAACCACTGAAATTTCAGTATGTGTCTACCAGAAGAGACGATGTGAGCCAGATCTATTACGGAAAGGTCTATGATCAGGACTTTGGATTTGACATCCAGTTTCCCTATGAGAGGGGCAGGGATTATTATCTGGTGATCCGGTGCGACGGCAGAAAGGTGCGGATCCGGTATAATGAAGACCTGATCCGAAAGCGGTCCAGCGTGGCCCATAAGCGGATGCAGAAGATCAGGGATCTGATGAACATGGAGACTGTCCATGTGGCTATGGATTTCTGGAAGGAGAACGGACTCCGGGCTCTGGTGATGAAGTCGGTCCACAAGATCCAGGGGCTGGACAATGATTATGATTACGGAGAGTGGTACTCTCTTACAAAGCCGGGGGAGGAAGAGCTGGAGCGCCAGCGCCGGGAGGTGTGGGAGAAGGGACCGAAGTTTTCCATCGTCATCCCCCTGTTCCGGACGCCGGAAAAATATCTGAAGGAGATGCTGGACTCCGTTCTGGCCCAGACCTACGGAAACTGGGAGCTGTGTCTGGCAGACGGGAGTCCCGCGGGGGAGGACCGGTCCTCTGTGGTGAAGAAGTACATGGACAGAGATCCGAGGATCCTCTATAAGGTCCTGGGAAAAAACGGAGGCTTTTCGGACAATACCAATGCGGCTATGGCCATGGCCGCCGGAGATTATCTGGTGCTGGCGGACCATGATGATACCATGACCGCGGATGCGCTCTACGAGTGCGCCCGTGTGATCCGGGATCATCCGGCATGCGAGGTGATCTATTCCGACGAAGATAAGATGGATATGGACGGGGGAGCCCTGTTCGATCCCCACTTTAAGCCTGACTTTAACCCGGATCTGCTGACCAGCGTCAACTACATCTGTCATCTGTTTGTGGTGAAGAGGGAGCTGGTGGACCGGGTGGGAGGTCTGAGAAAAGAATTTGACGGCGCCCAGGATTATGATTTTATCTTCCGCTGTACCGAGAACGCCGGAGAGATCCGCCATATCCCCAGGGTGCTGTATCACTGGCGCTGCCATCAGGATTCTACGGCCAGCAACCCTCAGAGCAAAATGTATGCCTTTGAGGCAGGTTCCAGGGCTATTATGGAACATTACCGCCGTGTGGGGCTGGAGGCGGAAAAGGTGGAAAAAGGGGTGGACTACGGGATTTACCACACCGTTTTCCGGATCCCGGGAGATCCCCTGGTGTCGGTGATCATCCCCAACAAGGACCATCATCAGGATCTGGATCTGTGTATCCGCTCTATCGTGGAACGGTGTACCTACCGAAACGTGGAATTTGTGGTGGTGGAGAATAACAGCACCAGAAAAGAGACTTTTGATTACTATGAAAAGATCCAGAAGGAATTCCCCCAGGTGAAAGTGGTGACCTGGGAAAGGGAATTCAACTATTCGGCCATCAATAATTTCGGCGTTACCCATGCATCGGGCGAGTATCTTCTGTTTCTGAATAACGATACAGAGCCTGTGGCGGAGAATTTTATCGAGGAACTGCTGGGATTCTGTCAGAGAGAGGATGTGGGAGCCGTAGGCGCCCGGCTTCTGTACCAGGATGACACCATTCAGCACGCCGGAGTGGTGGTAGGTTTCGGCGGAATCGCCGGCCATACCTTCATCGGGCTTCACAAGGCGGAGAACAGCTATTTTCACCGGGCTATGTGCGCCCAGGACTACAGCGCGGTGACGGCGGCCTGTATGATGAGCAAACGATCCGTGTTCCGGGAAGCAGGCGGGTTCAGCGAGGACCTGGCCGTGGCTTTTAACGATATCGACTACTGCATGAAGGTGCGCAGCCTTGGCAAGCTGGTAGTCTACGCTCCCTATGCTCTTTTGTATCACTATGAATCCAAATCCCGGGGACTGGAGGACACACCGGAGAAGGTAGCCAGATTCAACAGGGAGGTGGCGAAATTTGCCAGGAAATGGCCGGATATCTTAAGAGACGGGGATCCCTATTATAACCCCAACCTGACTCTGCGCAAGTCGGATTTTTCCCTTCGGGATCTGAAGAAGGAGGGCATCGGAGAGCCTTATAAACTGGACCCGGCTATTGAAAAGCTGATAAGAGAGGAGGCCTGACATGGCAGCTGTGACAGTGATCATTCCCAATTACAATGGTCTGAAATTTTTAGGCCCCTGCATGGAGGCGCTGAAAAGGCAGACGTACCGGGATTTTAAGGTGCTGGTGGTGGACAACGGTTCCACGGACGGCAGCGTTAAATGGCTGAAGGAACAGAGGATCCCGTCGATCTTCCTGAAAGAAAATACAGGTTTTTCCGGGGCGGTCAACGCAGGCATCAAAGAGGCGGATACTCCCTATGTGCTGCTTCTCAACAATGATACGGAGGCGGAGCCCGGGTTCGTGGGAGCGCTGGCCGCCTGTATCGGCCGGTCCGAAAGGATCTTTGCCGTCAGCAGCAAGATGATACAGCTTTCTCACCGGGACCGGATGGACAGCGCCGGGGACATGTACTGTATCCTGGGATGGGCCTATCAGAGAGGGGTGGGGCAGAGCTCCCGGGGCTTTAACAGGATGAGAGAGGTTTTTTCCGCCTGTGCGGCGGGGGCCATCTACCGGAGAGAGGTCTTTGAGACCATCGGATATTTTGACGAGCGGCACTTCGCTTACCTGGAGGATGTGGATGTGTGCTACCGGGCCAGGATCTTCGGATACCATGTCCTGTACTGTCCCCAGGCCGTTCTCTATCATGTGGGGAGTGCTACCAGCGGTTCCAAATATAACGATTTTAAGGTAAAGCTGGCGGCCCGCAACAGTATCTATCTTATCTATAAGAACATGCCCTGGATCCAGCTGCTGGCCAACAGCGTTTTTCTGGCCCTGGGCATAGGAGTGAAATATCTCTTTTTTAAAAACCGGGGTTTCGAGAAGGCTTATGCGGAGGGGCTGAAGGAAGGCCTGTCCACGGTAAGGTTCTGCGAGAAAGTGGCTTTCCGGAGACAGCATACGGGTAACTATCTGGCCATCCAGTGGCAGCTTCTCACGGGGCTGGTCCTGTATGTGTACGAATTTTCCAAACGTCAGGCAGGGAAGATAGGAGGGAAATTTTAGTTGATTATTTTTTACAGCTGAGGTATACTATACCATCGATACTCTCCGTGTGTTCCCTTGTTCACGGAGGGTACCTCTGGGGGGGAGAAAAAAGATTATTTTATCTTAAGAGAATTTTAATGTTGCTGCCGGAATTTTCATGTATAATGTATAAAATACGGCGTCACATTAATACTAAGGTGAAACGTGATGATAAAAGATAATCAGAAAAAACTTAACGGCCTCCATGTTGTACTGGATGGGCTGGTAGTGGCTGCTTCTTACAGCATGGCATGGACATGTCTGTATCTGAGAAACAGGCTTTTTAATCCTCAGATTCACATTCTGCCGCCGAAGTTTTATTTTTCCGTACTTCTGGCGATCGTACCAATGTATCTGGTTTTGTATGCCTGCTTTCAGCTGTATACCCCAAAGCGGGTGCAGCAGAGGAGGTACGAGTTTGCCAATATCTGCAAAGCCAACCTGGCAGGGCTCCTCATCAGTTCTCTGCTTCTGCTGCTTTTAAAGAAGAACCCTTATTTCAAGGAGTTTTCCAACAGGCTGGTATTTTATTTCTTTGCAGCCAATGTGGTGGCGGAGACGGCAGTACGGAATCTCATCCGCATGCTCCTGCGCTCCATAAGGGCCAAGGGATACAATCAGAAACATATTCTTCTTATCGGGTGCAGCCGGGCCGCGGAAGGCTTCATCGATCGTGTGCGGCAGAATCCGGAGTGGGGATATCATGTTTACGGAGTCCTGGATGATCAGAAAGATCCGGGGACGGAATACCATGGGATCCAGGTGATCGGAAGGACTGCGGAGCTTGATTCCATCCTGGCTTTAAATACATTAGACGAGATCGCTATTACTCTGGGGATCGGCGAGTACGCAAAACTGGAATATATTGTCGCCGCCTGTGAGAAATCCGGTGTACACACCAAGTTTATTCCCGATTACAACAACGTCATCCCCACCAGGCCTTTTATGGAGGATTTACAGGGGCTTCCCGTGATCAATATACGCCATGTGCCCTTAAACGATCCGCTGAATAATTTTATGAAAAGGATGGTGGATATCTTCGGGGCCGTCGTAGGAATCATCCTGTTTTCCCCTGTCATGCTTATTACGGCTGTTCTCATCAAACTCACTTCTCCCGGTCCGCTGATCTACAGTCAGGACCGTGTGGGGCTTCACAACCGCCCTTTTAAGATGTACAAGTTCCGCTCCATGGAGGTTCAGGCTCCTGAGGCGGAGAAGAGAAGGTGGACGACGCCGGGAGATTCCAGAGTGACGCCGGTGGGCCGGCTTATCAGAAAGACCAGCATCGACGAGGTCCCCCAGTTTTTTAATGTTCTCATGGGGAATATGAGCCTGGTAGGTCCCAGGCCGGAGAGACCTTTCTTTGTGGAGAAGTTTAAGGAGGAGATTCCCAGGTATATGATCAAGCACCAGGTGCGGCCGGGGATGACCGGCTGGGCTCAGGTCAACGGATACCGGGGAGATACTTCCATCGCAAAAAGGATCGAGCATGATCTGTATTATATCGAAAACTGGACCATGGGTCTGGATTTCAAGATTTTATTTCTGACTTTTTTTAAAGGCTTTATCAATAAAAACGCCTGTTGAAAACGAGGTTATATGGCATGAATTATGAGCATGGTGACAGATCCGGCATGTCCGGCAGAAATCAGGGTCCACATGATCAGCGGCCCGGGCCTTCCAGACGGCTTCATGAAGAAGACGGGAGACAGAGGCACGGAGCTTCTTCGGCGGCCCATCCCGCGGGGAGAAAAGATGTCAGGAGAGAAACTGCAGCAGGCAGAGAAGACACGAACAGAAGGCCGGCGGGACAGACAGGAGAGATCAGGCAGGAGCGCGTAAACGGCGGCTCTTCGGGCATCAGAGACGGCGGCCAGACAAGGCCGTCTTCTTCCAGGTCTTCAGGGACCAGAAAGATGCCGTCTGATCTGAGACTCGGAGAGAACCCCAGAGAGGCTCTGGCTCAGGCCAGGATTGCCCGGGCAAAACACAAGAAACGGAAACGGCGGATCATAACCATGATCGTGGTTGAGTGTTTTACCCTGATGCTGATCTTCGGGTACGGATATCTGGCAAGACGGTGGAATATGATGCAGCGGGAAGAGTTTAAGCCTCAGGATGTACAGAATAATGAACTCTCCGTGGAATACAGAAAAGAGATGCAGAAGGGCTACCGCATGATCGCCATATTCGGAGTGGACAGCCGCAGCACCAATGTAGGCGCCGGGGTTCAGTCTGATGTGAATATCATCTGCTGTATTAATGAAGATACGGGGGAGATCAAACTGGTATCTCTGTACCGCGATACTTATCTGAACATCAATGACAGCGGCTCCTACCGGAAATTCAATGCCGCTTACACCAACGGAGGTCCCGAGCAGGCACTGAAGGCCCTGAATAGGAATCTGGATCTGGATATTACGGAATATATTACCTTCAGCTGGAAGGCGGTTGCAGAGGGGATCAATATTCTGGGCGGCGTGGATGTGGACATCACCCGGTCGGAGTTTAAATTTATCAACGGATTTATCACCGAGACCGTTAACGCCACAGGGATCGGTTCCCACCAGTTAAAAGGTCCGGGGACTCATCATCTGGATGGTGTTCAGGCAGTGGCATATGGGCGGCTGAGGCTGATGGATACGGATTATGCCAGAACAGAGCGGCAGAGGAAGATCATCGAACTGGCTTTTGCCAAGGCAAAGCAGGCGGATTTTTCGGCACTGAACAATATTCTGGTAACCATACTGCCCAACGTCAGTACCAATCTGACGGTATCCGACATGACCAGTATGGCCCTGAACATCGGGAAATATCATATCGGAGAGACCGCAGGCTTTCCTTTTGCCAAAGGGAATGTGACGATTCCCGGAAAGGGGGACTGTGTCATCCCCCAGACTCTGGAATCCAATGTAAGCCAGCTTCATGCATTTTTATTTGGAAATGAAAATTATACGCCTACGGAACGGGTAAAACAGATCAGCGCCAGGGTTGCCGAGGACAGCGGAATGTACCGGGAAGGAAAGCCTTCCAGAGGAAGTGCTCTGGCAACAGACAGCTATGTTCCGGATGAGACTACAAAAGATCGGGAAAAAGAGACCGATACGACGGAAGAGACGGATGAGAGCGAGTCCATCCTTCAATGGGAGACGGATGAATACGGCAATCCCGTGCTTATCTATCCGGGAGAGACGGACGAATACGGCAATCCTGTTATCACCTACCCGAGAGAGACAGATGAGTACGGCAATCCTGTGATCACTTATCCGGGAGAGACAGATGAGTATGGCAATCTTATCGACGGTCCTATCGATAACTGGCCGGAGGATCCGGACGGCGAATATCCCGGCGGTCATACAGGTACCGGGCCGGGAGGAACGGGGACTACGGATCCCGGAGGCCGCCTTCCGGTGATGCCGGGAGGCAACGGTAATACAGACAACGGAAACCGGACTCCGGGAGAATCCGACGGGAACAGCCAGGGACCGGGGTGGTGGAGCACCGAAGGCGACGGAAGCACTCAGGCCGGACCAGGAGGCGTTTCTCAGCCGGGAGGGACCACGAACCAGGGAGGCACCTCTCAGCCGGGAGGGACCACGAACCAGGGAGGCACCTCTCAGCCGGGAGGGACCACGAATCCGGGCGGGAGTACCCAGCCGGGAGGCACCGCGAATCCGGGCGGGAGTACCCAGCCGGGAGGGACCACAAGTCCGGGCGGAAATACCCGGCCCGGCGGTACAGGCGGTACCCAGCCGGGAGATACAGGCGGTCCCGGAAGCAATACCCAGTCCGGCGGCACCGGCAGCCAGGGAGGCGGGGAATATCCCGGAAATACAGGTTCTTCAGAGGACTCCCACGGACCGGGAGTGTCCAATCAGCCGGGGGACGGACAAAATGATGAAAATCAGGGGCCGGGTTCCCGTATTTCCGCCGAGGAAGATCCGGGAGGACCGGGACAGTAGGACAGGGCTGAGTTTCTATTTTTATTAGAATTCTGTCACATTTTCGTCACAAACCATTGATATAGTATCCTCAGAAACAGGAAAGAACCATTTAAAAAGAGAGAGGAGATAATCATATGTACGAAGAAAACAGAGATCAAAGGTTTGACGGCAATGCGACTCCTGATGAATATAGATCAGAAGAAGCCGCAGAAGGAGCAGGGAACCAGGAGCAGGAAGACAGAACTCAGGGACAGCAGGAAGCCGCCCCGGGATATCAGAATCAGGCGCGGCAGGAAGCCGTTCCGGGATATCAGAGCCAGGGGCAGCAGGAAACAGGACCGGTTTATCAGAATCAGGGACAGCGGGTATCCGGGGACATGGGCGGACAGACGCCGCCTCAGTTCCGTTCCAGGGAGACTCACTATTATAACCAGCCCGGCGGCAGTCAGAACGGTCCTGCCGGCCCCACATATTATAATAACCAGCCTCCCCGGCCTCCGAAGAGAAAGGGGCTGGTCAGAAAGGTGGCCGGGATCACGGCAGCGGCGCTTCTGTTCGGAACCGTTTCCGGAGCCACCATGGTGGGAGTGAACAAACTGGCCGGTTCTTCCAGGGAGGAGACTTATCCCCAGGTAAGCCAGGCGGAGACTCAGACAGAACCTGCCCGGGCTCAGGCCGGTCAGCCGTCAAACGGGGGCCAGGCGGTGACTGCCCCAGCCAGTGCTCTGCCCTCTCTGGATGTGTCCGCTATCGTGGAGAACGCCATGCCTTCTATCGTGGCCATCAACAACACCATGCTTTACGAGAGCAATTCCTGGTTTGGCGGGAGACAGACTTATGAGGTGCCGGGCAGCGGTTCCGGTATCATCGTGGGACAGAACGAGGAAGAGCTTCTCGTTGTCACCAACAACCATGTGGTGGAGAATTCCAATACCCTGTCCGTAGTATTTATCGATTCCGTTTCCGTCAATGCGGCCATCAAGGGAACGGATGCGGATTTTGATCTGGCGGTTGTGGCGGTTCCTCTGAAAGATATCCCTGCCGAGACTCTGAGCAAGATCACCGTGGCCAAGATGGGAAGTTCTGACGATCTGAAGGTAGGCCAGGGAGTCATCGCCATAGGCAACGCTCTGGGATACGGACAGTCCGTAACCGTGGGCTGGGTCAGCGCTCTGGACAGGGAAGTGACCACGGAGGGGTCCACTACAAGGAATCTGCTGCAGACCGATGCGGCGATCAACCCCGGCAACAGCGGCGGCGCGCTGCTGAATATGAAGGGTGAGGTCATCGGGATCAATGCCGCAAAGTACTCGTCCACAGATGTAGAAGGTATCGGTTATGCTATTCCCATCTCCAAAGCAGAGGATATCATCAATTCTCTCATGACCAAGAGAAGGAGCGGGGCCCCGGTGGAGGAAGGTCAGGAAGGATATCTGGGAATCCAGGGACTTACAGTGGATGATAATATGGCAAGGCAGCTGGGAATGCCTTCGGGAATTTTCGTCTCAGGGATTATCGAGGACGGCGCCGCTTCCAGGACAGAGCTTCGGGAAAAAGACATTATCACCAAGTTTGATGACCAGACAGTCCGAAGTATGGCGGCTCTCCAGGAGCTTCTGAAATATTACAAGGCAGGAGAGACGGTGAATATGACCGTACAGACAGTGGAGAACGGCCAGTATGTGGAAAGAACCATCGAGATCACTCTGGGAAGCAGAGAGACTCTGAACGGCGGGACACCGGTCCGTCAGTAAATAAAAATTCAGGCTTCGGTCTTGTGCCGGAGCCTGAATTTTATTATAATAGGACCAGTTGATCAAAAGAATAGGAGAACCTGCTTTGGAAGAAAAAGATTCGAATCAGAACCAGCATACAGACGATGAATATGAGAAGGTCTGCTATATCTGCCGCAGACCCGAAAGTAAGGCCGGCCCCATGTTTCAGATGCCGGGCAACATGTGCCTCTGCCATGACTGCATGCAGAAGGCATTTGATGCCGTGACCAGGGGAGGGATGGATTTTTCCCAGATCCAGAATATGCCTTACATGAACCTGAATTTCAGTGATTTCACCAAGATGAATATTCCCGATACCCAGATTCCTCAGAAGAAAAAGATCAGGAAAAAGGCGGAGGACAAGGAACAGCCCGGTTTTGATATCAGAGATATTCCGGCCCCCCACAAGATCAAGGCCAGCCTGGATGAATATGTCATCGGCCAGGACCAGGCGAAAAAGGTGGTCTCCGTGGCAGTGTACAACCACTATAAGCGAGTGTTCTATAAAGACAGTCAGGAAAAACAGGATGACGTAAAGATCGAGAAATCTAATATTCTGATGATAGGACCTACGGGGAGCGGAAAGACTTATCTGGTCAAAACTCTTGCCCGTCTTCTGGACGTGCCTCTGGCCATCGCCGATGCCACTGCCCTGACGGAGGCAGGGTATATCGGAGACGATATTGAAAGCGTGATCTCCAAGCTGCTGGCGGCTGCGGACAATGACGTGGAGAAAGCGGAGAGAGGGATTGTTTTTATAGATGAGATCGACAAGATCGCCAAGAAAAAGAATACCAACACCAGAGACGTCAGCGGAGAGTCGGTGCAGCAGGAGCTGTTAAAACTTCTGGAAGGCAGTCTGGTGGAGGTGCCCGTAGGGTCCAATCAGAAAAATGCCCTGACTCCCATGGCCACCGTAAATACGGACAACATCCTGTTTATCTGCGGCGGAGCGTTTCCGGATCTGGAAGACATCATAAAAGAGCGTCTGAACAAGACATCTTCCATCGGCTTTCAGGCAGAGCTGAAGGACCGGTACGATGATGACCCGGATATCCTGAGCCATGTGACAGGAAAGGATCTGAGAACCTTCGGTATGATCCCCGAGTTCCTGGGCCGGCTGCCTGTGGTGGTCACGTTCCGGAAGCTGACGGAGCCCATGCTGGTAGAGATCCTGAGCAAGCCTAAAAATGCCATTGTCAGGCAGTATATCAAGCTGCTGGCTTTAGATGAGGTAAAGCTGATATTTGAAGACGAGGCTCTCGGATGGATCGCCAGAGAGGCTCTGGGGCGGGATACAGGAGCCAGAGCCCTGAGAGCCATCATGGAGGAATTCATGCTGGAGATCATGTTTGAGGTGCCCAAAGACCCGGGCATCGGTACCGTGGTCATCACCAGAGAATATCTGGAGAAAAAAGGAGGGCCCCGGATCGAGATGCGGGGCTGATCCTACTCCCGCAGAGATAAAAAGGAATGATAGAGATCCAAAGTACCGTATCCCCACTCCCGGTTGGGGTATGTGTAGTTTGGATTTCTTTTTGCCCCCCGGATCAATGTGGCTTTTACCAGATCGCCGCTGATATCGGGGTAGACGGCGGCGGGATACTGCAGGGAATAGATATTGGCCACGGCTCCCGCCACATGAGCTGCGGCCACGGAGGAACCGGTCATGCGGCTCATGGGATACCTGCCGGGTATGGAGGATAGGCCGGGGCCATAGACCTCCACTCCGGGAGCCGCCAGATCAGGTTTGATCCGCCCGTCTCTGGTATAGCCGCGGCTGGAATGGATATAGAGGCTTCCGTTCAGATGATTGTATGTGCTGACCGTAATGGGAAAATCCGCGTTTCCCGGGACAACCACCGTGGTATAGGGATCCGACCGGAGAAAATAGGTATCCGGAGAGATGAGACCCTCTACAGGGAGCCAGATATGGTACACTCCGGAAAAGACGATGGTGGGGAATACACGTATCCGCCATATGCCGGGAATGGGATTGATAAAACGCAGAGATGCCAGATAGCTGCTCTGGGTCCCCAGGGCGGTGGCATAGGACACGACGATGACAGTGGATTCCAGGGAAAAGGTCACCGTGGTCTCGGTGTTGAGGGACAGGGGGATCCTCTGTATGGTCTCCCCTGTGGGAGAGACGAAACCTACGGTGTAGATCTCCGGCGAGTTGGCCCACAATTCCAGGGAGACTCCCTTTTGATTCTCCCCGATATGCAGTTCCACCTCATCGAAATCACCGGAACCGCCCACAGGCCCTTTCACCTGGCCCAGATAGTGGTGACGCAGGCCGGCTTCATTGCCGGCAGCGCAGACGGCGGCTACGCCGATATAGGAACGGAGGCTGTTGAGAACTTCTCCTACAGGCGAAGCTCCGCTGTGGCCGCCGTGATTGGTGCCCAGACCAAGACAGATGACAAGAGGACGTCTGTGGCGGCGGGCCAGGAGAGTCAGATAGGTGATCCCAAGCATAATATCCGTGCTCTGGTAGGCCTGGGCATCGTCGGGGATCATGTAATAGTCCCTCAGATACTGTTTGGCCGGCTTCAGTTTCACAACCCCAAGACTGCACATGGGGGCTGCCCCCACAAAATCAGGCGACATAGCCGGACCGCCTCCGGCGATGCCGGCCAGAAAGGTTCCGTGTCCGTCGGTATCTACGGAAGGAACCGCGGCCAGAGGGTCATCCTGAGCAAGGGCATGGTTCAGATCCTCGTCCGTATACTCTCTCCCGAAAAGGAAAGGAAAGAGAAAGGGACGGTTGCCGCTGAGTTCAAATCCTCCGTCTTCTGCAGTCTGATCCCACAGCCCGAGGATCCGGGTGGTTCCGTCCGCATTGCGGAACAGAGGGTTCTGGTAATCGATACCCGTATCGATAAAGCCGATGATGACGCCTTCCCCGTTGGAGCCCAGAGCGGGCTGGCGGAAGGTCTCCAGGATCCCCGAGGCCGCCATGCTGGTAGTGTCCATAAGGCCGAACAGAGAAGGAAGAGATTCGTAGGAATGGTTGGGGATGCTAAGAGGCATGGCTTCTTCCAGAGGGATGTAGTAGACCACATAGGACTCGTTGACATAGCTGATACAGTCGGTTTTGAGGAGGGCGGACAGTTCTTCAGGGGTCGCAGAACTGTGGCGGTAGATAAATTCGGCATAGTCCTGACCGGATACATTGGCAGTGCAGGCGCTCATAACACAGCTCCCGAAAAATGTTTTCTTTATTATATGCGGAAAATGAATGAGAACCTACTGGACGGAACAAGATAATCATAGTAAAATTAAAAAAAACAAAAGGAGGTTGTTGCATGTTGCTGATTTTATTGATAGCGGCAGTGGCCCTGGCAGATCTGGCAGTTAAGTCTGCCGTAGAAGAGGCGGATCCGGAGGGATTTCCCAGAGAACTGCAGGGTACGAAGGGGATGATCATGGTCCACAGGGATCACAACGAAGGGTTTCCCATGGGAGTCCTGAAAGACCGTCCGGAGCTGGTGAGACAGATTCCCCTGGCAGTGCTGTCGGCAGTGGCCGGTATCTTCTTCTGGGTATTTCCGAAAAAGGGACACTGGGCAGAAAAAATAGGAACTTCCCTGATACTGGGAGGAGGCCTGAGCAATCTTTATGACAGGATAAAACGAGGGTATGTGGTAGACTATTTCAGCATCCGGTTTAAGAAACTGCAGCAGGTGATATTTAACCTGGGAGATATCTGTATTTTCCTGGGAACAGCAGTCCTGCTTCTGGCAGAGATCGCGGAGACAGTAAGAGAACGTTGACAAACTTCCCAATATCATGTACAATATCACCTAAAAAATATGTATATAAGGAGTGATTTTTTTTGGATTCGAGTGACGTCATACAGTTGCTTATTTTAGTTATATTACTGGCATTATCCGCATTTTTCTCATCGTCAGAGACAGCGCTTACTACTGTGAACAAGATACGGGTCCGCAACCTGGCAGAGGCCGGAGATGAGAGGGCCATTACTTTGTCGAAAGTTATTGAACAGCAGGGTAAGATGCTCAGTGCGATTCTTATCGGTAACAACATCGTCAATCTTTCCGCTTCTTCCCTGTTGACCACCCTGACTATCAAACTGTTCGGCAATACTGCCGTAGGACTGGCTACGGGTGTCCTGACCCTGCTGATCCTGGTATTCGGAGAGATCACGCCCAAGACACTGGCCACCATATCGGCAGAGTCCATAGCGCTGAGGAGCGCAGGCATCATCTACGCCCTTATGTGTGTGCTCACGCCGGTGATTGTGGTGGTGAATAAGCTGTCCATGGGAGTTCTGCTTCTCATGAAAGTGGACCCCAACAAGAAGCAGGAGATGATCACGGAGGACGAACTGCGCACCATCGTGGAAGTAAGCCATGAAGAGGGAGTCATCGAGACAAAAGAGAAAAAGATGATCAACAATGTGTTCGATTTCGGAGATTCCGTGGCAAAAGATGTGATGGTTCCCCGGATCGACATGGTATTTGTGGATGTGCATGCAACTTATGACGAACTGCTTGAGATATTCCGGAAAGAAAAGTATACCCGCATTCCCGTGTATGAGGAGACCACGGACAATGTGATCGGCATCATCAATGTGAAGGACCTGCTTCTGATCGAGAATCATAAAGAATTTTCCATCAGAGATTATCTCCGTCAGCCCCTGTACACTTATGAGTATAAGAAGACATCGGAGCTGATGGTGGAGATGCAGAAGACCTTCAACAATCTGGTGATCGTGCTGGATGAATACGGCGCCACCGCCGGTCTGGTGACTCTGGAAGATATGCTGGAGGAGATCGTGGGAGAGATCCGGGATGAATATGATCAGGATGAAGAAGAGAGCATAAAGATGAAGGGTCCCGGAGAATTCTCCGTAGCGGCTGCCATGAAGCTGGATGATGTCAATGACCGGCTGGGGCTGGAACTGGAATCTGAAGATTACGATTCCGTGGGAGGCCTGGTGATCGGGCTCCTGGACCACCTGCCCGATGAGGGCGAGGAGGTCAGCGACGGGGAGATCCGGCTTATTGTGGAGAGTGTCGACAAAAACCGGATTGACCGCGTCAGGATCATCCTGCCTGCGGACAGAGAACAGGAGGAAGGGGAGCCGGCCTGAGGTACTAGCTGGAGACTCCCCCGATGATCCCGCTGCCCACGCAGAAGGCCAGAGTGGTGAGAATCCGCGGAGTGTCGGTGCCGAGCCCTCTGTTCAGAACAAAGGATACGGCAAGCAGGATCAGAAAGTAGGAAAACCCTGCCAGAAGCCCGCAGAAAAAACGGCGTTTCCGAATTCCCTTTCCCATGAGAAACCCGGCCAGGGCACAGGACAGCAGATAGACCAGATTGACTGCGATCTGCACCTGGCTTTCTTTCAGCCGGAACCGGTAGAGGGCAAAAGAAGCCGCCAGCAGCAGGAGGCCCGACAGAATATAGGAAAATAACAGGGAACGCAGTAATACTCTTGGAGCAGATGGTTCCATAAAGACTCCTTCTATGTTTGTTGGTTCAGTATATTCAGACAGACAGAGAGATATGTACAAGAGTTCCGGACAATTGCGGAGGATATCATGAGAAAAGAGGGGAAGTACCAGGTCAGGGGAATCAAGATCCGCACGATGAATTATGCCATGATCCTGGCGGCTGCAGTACTGTATGTGGTTCTCATCTATATGACTTACCACATATCCGTAAAATATGAAAAGCTGACTCAGGCCACGGAGGATTATATCCGGTGTGAGAAGGATGCCGCCATGGTGAGGGAGGCTTCCGACCATCTGACGGATCAGGTCCGCCTGTATACGGTCACCATGGAACCCCAATATATGGAGGCATACTTCGAAGAGAAGAATATGACCAGGCGCAGGGAGAAGGCTCTGGAAGACCTGAGAGGATACGAGAACGGGCCCGAGGCTTATGAGTATCTCGAAAAGGCTCTGGAAAATTCCAACCAGCTGATGGAGCGGGAGATCTATGCCATGGGGCTTATCGCCGCGGCTCAGAACAGGGATCTGTCTTCCCTTCCCCAGGAGGTTCAGGATGTGGTACTCCTGAGCCGGGATGAGGAGATGGGGCCTGATGAGATGGTCAGGACGGCCAGGGACATGGTGTTTGATGACGGCTATGAGGAAGTCAAGGAGCTGATCAGGAGCAATACAGATTATTTTCTCAATGCGGTTATGGAGTGGACCAGGGACAGGCAGACGGGCAGCTCCCTGGAACTGAAGAAGATCATGGGCCAGCAGAGGATCTGTATCAGCGTGCTGTTCATACTCAATACCATTACCTTTATTCTGGTGATTACGCTTATTGTAAAGCCTCTTCAGATTTACATAAACTGTATCAAACAGGAAAAGATGCTGGAGATCGCCGGGTCTTATGAATTCAAGTATCTGGCTCTCACATATAATGACATCTATGAGGTCAATGCGGCCAACGAGGTGCTGCTGCGCCATAAGGCAGAGCACGATCCTCTCACGGGAGTCATAAACAGAGGAGCGTTTGAGCAGATGAAAGAGCTTCTGAAAGCCTCTTCCGATCCCGTAAGCCTGCTGATCATCGATGTGGACAAATTCAAGAACATCAATGACGGCTACGGTCATGAGGTGGGGGATCAGATCCTTAAAAAGACGGCCGGGATCATCAGCGAGGCCTTCCGCTCCGGAGACTATGTGGCCAGGATCGGCGGAGACGAATTTGCCGTGATCATGGTAAACTGCACCAAAGAGATGCAGCCGGTGATTCAGAGCAAAGTGGATAATATCAACAGGACTCTGCAGAATCCTACGGACGGTCTTCCGAAGATCTCTCTCAGCGTAGGCGCCGCATTTTCGGAAAAGGGATTTTCAGACGATCTTTACAACAAGGCGGACCGTGCACTGTATAAAGTGAAGGAAAACGGGCGCTGCGGCTGTTATTTTTACGACGAGAACCATTGAAGTTCTTGCGCGAACGGAGGACTTGTGATATACTATGAAAGTTCAGTCAGAAAACGGAGGGATGCATACCATGAAGAAAGTGAAGACCTTAAGCAATAACACCCTGAAGAATACCATGAAGAACGGCGGCTGCGGAGAGTGCCAGACTTCCTGCCAGTCCGCCTGCAAGACATCCTGCACAGTAGGAAACCAGAGCTGTGAGAACAGCAGCCGTTAGTATGCCGGCGTCTGTATTGCCTGATGCAGAGGTCATAGGGTATACCGGGATGTGCACTGTAAGAATGCCCCTACGGTCCGAGGGATTGTAGGGGTATTCTTACGTTGCATGTTTACACCGTAAAAAGGAGAGAGTAAGTGATTCATCAGTATAAAAATAATGGGTATGATATTATCATGGATGTGAACAGCGGCGCCGTCCATGTAGTGGAAGATGTGGTCTATGATGCCGTTGCCTGTCTGTCGGAGAGACTGGAGGATCTGGAAAAACCGGAACCGATTCCCGAAGAGCTGAGAGAGGAAGTCGTAAACCGCCTTTCGGGCACCTATGAGCTGTCTGACATAGAGGATGCTCTTTCGGATATCCAGGAGCTGATCGACAGGGAAGAATATCAGGACTATGTCATTGATTTCAAGAAGAGAAAGACTGTGGTAAAGGCCCTGTGCCTCCACATTGCCCACGACTGTAATCTGGCCTGCAGGTACTGTTTTGCCGAGGAAGGAGAATACCACGGACGGCGGGCGGTTATGAGCTTTGAGGTGGGAAAGAAGGCCCTGGATTTTCTTATAGCCGGCTCTGGAAGCAGGCGGAACCTGGAGGTGGATTTCTTCGGCGGGGAGCCGCTGATGAACTGGGAAGTGGTGAAACAGCTGGTAGAGTACGGACGTTCCCGGGAAGAGATTCATAACAAGCGTTTCCGCTTTACTCTGACTACCAACGGAGTCCTGCTGAACGACGAGATCATGGAGTTCTGCAACCGGGAGATGAGCAATGTGGTCCTGAGCCTGGATGGCAGGAAAGAGGTCAATGACAGGATGAGACCTTTCCGCAAAGGAGCAGGCAGCTATGATCTGATCGTTCCCAAATTCCAGAAGTTTGCCGAAAGCCGGAATCAGACAAACTATTATGTGAGAGGAACTTTTACCAGGAATAATCTGGATTTTTCCGAAGATGTGCTCCATTTTGCAGATCTGGGATTCAAACAGATGTCCATAGAGCCGGTGGTGGCCTCCCCCGAAGAGCCTTATGCTATCCGGGAGGAGGATCTGCCCCGGATCCTGGATGAGTACGATAAACTGGCAGTGGAATATGTGAAGCGCCGGAAGGAGGGAAGAGGTTTTAACTTCTTCCACTTTATGATCGATCTGGACCAGGGACCCTGTGTGGCCAAGCGGCTGTCGGGCTGCGGTTCCGGCATCGAATATCTGGCAGTGACTCCATGGGGGGATCTGTATCCCTGCCATCAGTTTGTGGGACAGGAGGGATTTCTTCTGGGAAATGTAGATGACGGTATCACAAACACAGACCTGAGAGACGAGTTTAAGCTGTGCAATGTCTATGCCAAGGACAAATGCAGAAACTGTTTTGCGCGGTTCTACTGCAGCGGCGGCTGTGCGGCCAATTCCTATCACTTCCATGGATCTATCACCGATGCCTATGATATCGGCTGCGAGATGCAGAAGAAACGGATCGAGTGTTCAATTATGATAAAAGCGGCTTTGGCCGAGTAAAGAAAAAGGAGATAAGAATCATGAAAAGTAGTAAGGGAAAGGGCCTTCTGGGCCTGCTTGCCATTCTGCTGTGTGTGGGCCTCTTCGGTTATTTCGGCTACGACACCATGGATGACATCAAACTGGGACTGGACCTGGCGGGAGGCGTCAGTATCACCTATCAGACATTGAAAGAAGATCCTACGGCTGAGGAGATGTCTGACACCATCTATAAACTGCAGCAGAGAGTAGAGAAATACAGTACTGAGGCAGAAGTTTACCAGGAAGGCGGAAACAGGATCAACATCGACATCCCCGGAGAAAAGGATGCGGATGCAGTCCTGATGGAACTGGGAAAACCTGGTTCTCTGGTATTTATGGATGAGGCAGGCAATGTGATCCTCACGGGCGACCAGGTGGCAAGCGCCAAACCAGGCATCATCGAGAAGAACGGTCTCCGGGAGAACACGGTGAATCTGACATTCACGCAGGAGGGAGCAGAAGCTTTTGCCAAAGCCACGGAGGAGAATCTGGGCAAGATCATCTATATCATCTATGACAATGAGATCAAATCCTTTCCGCGGGTGAATTCCGTGATCACGGGGGGAGAGTGTTACATCGAAGGTATGGAGTCCTATGAGGAGGCGGACAACCTGGCCGCCACCATCCGCATCGGTTCCCTGTCTCTGGAACTGGAAGAGCTGCGGTCCAACGTAGTGGGAGCAAAGCTGGGACAGGAGGCCATCGCCACCAGCCTTCGGGCCGCTGCCATCGGTTTTCTGATCGTTGCCCTGTTCATGGTTCTGGCTTACCGGATCCCGGGCGTGGCTTCCGTGTTTGCCCTGTGCCTTTATGTGGGGCTGGAGCTGATCCTTCTGTCTGCCTTTGAGGTGACCCTGACTCTGCCGGGTATCGCAGGTATCATCCTGTCCATCGGTATGGCAGTGGATGCCAATGTCATCATCTTCACCAGGATTAAAGAAGAGGTCGGCGTGGGCAAGACCGTAAGGTCTGCCGTCAAAACAGGTTTTTCCAAGGCGCTGTCTGCCATCATCGACGGCAATGTGACAACACTGATCGCGGCAGTCGTACTGTTCTGGAGAGGTTCCGGTACGGTCAAGGGATTTGCTTCCACTCTGGCCATCGGTATTATTCTGTCTATGTTTACGGCTATGTTTGTGACAAAGGGAGCCCTGTACGCTCTGTATGCAGTAGGGTTCCAGGATGCGAAATTCTACGGAGTGAAAAAGGCGGTAAAGCCTGTAGGATTTTTGGGAAGAAAGAAAGTATTCTTTGCCATCTCTATCGCAGCCATTGTCTTAGGCTGGGGCGTTATGGGAATGGGAGCGGCTTCCGGAAAGGGAGCGCTGAATTACGGAATGGATTTCAAGGGCGGAACCTCTACCAATGTGACCTTTAACGAGGACATGAGCCTGGAAGAGATTTCTGCCACGGTAGTGCCGGCGGTGGAGAAGGTTACGGGAGATCCGGAGGTTCAGACCCAGAAAGTGGCCGGAACCAATGAGGTGATCATCAAGACCAAGACCCTGTCCGTGGAACAGAGACAGGCGCTGAATCAGACCCTGGTGGAGGAATTCGGCGTGGATGCACAGCTGATCACGGCGGAGAGCATATCAGGCGCCGTGAGTCAGGAGATGAAAAAGGATGCCGTAGTGGCAGTCATTATCTCCACTGTCTGCATGCTGATCTATATCTGGTTCCGGTTTAAGGATATCCGCTTTGCGGCCAGTGCGGTCCTGGCTCTGGTCCATGACGTTCTGGTAGTCCTGACCTTTTATGCGGTGGCCAAATGGTCCGTGGGTTCCACATTTATCGCCTGTATGCTGACCATTGTAGGCTATTCTATCAATGCCACCATCGTGATTTTTGACCGGATCAGAGAGAATCTGAGAGAGAAGAGTCATAAGGAATCTCTGGAGGATCTGGTAAATCGCAGCATTACCGAGACCTTTACAAGGAGCATCAACACATCTCTGACTACTTTTGGGAGTCTCCTCTATCCGTGAATTTGCCCTGCCGCTCATGGCCGGCATCATCTGCGGAGGTTATTCTTCCATCTGCATCACAGGCGCCCTGTGGTATGTTCTGACCACCAGGAAGAAAGCAGCCAAAGCAGAGTGATGGAAAAGAAAATGGAATATAAGATCATAGCCAGGGACGGCCGGGCCA
The DNA here is from genome assembly GCA_910586845.1 of uncultured Hungatella sp. GTDB lineage: Bacteria > Bacillota > Clostridia > Lachnospirales > Lachnospiraceae > UBA3402. The sequence goes on along the minus strand of CAJUJV010000011.1, from coordinate 11,487 downwards.
AGAGAGCTCAGGTGAAGACCGTCCACGGGATCATAGAGACTCCGGTGTTCATGAACGTAGGGACCGTGGGCGCCATCAAGGGCGCCGTGTCCACCGATGACCTTCGGTCTATCGGCACTCAGGTGGAACTGTCCAATACTTACCACCTCCATGTACGCACGGGAGACCGGCTGATCCGCAGGTTCGGCGGCCTTCACCGGTTCATGAACTGGGATCGGCCGATCCTGACGGATTCCGGAGGATTTCAGGTGTTTTCTCTGGCCGGTATGAGAAAGATCAAAGAGGAGGGGGTGTATTTTAACTCCCACATAGACGGAAGAAAGATCTTTATGGGGCCTGAGGAGAGCATGCAGATCCAGTCCAATCTGGGATCCACCATCGCCATGGCCTTTGACGAGTGCCCTCCTCATCCTGCCACAAGAGAGTACATGCAGAACTCCGTGGACAGGACTACCAGGTGGCTGAGGCGATGCAGGGAGGAGATGGACAGACTTAACGCCCTGCCGGATACCGTCAACCGGCAGCAGCTTCTGTTCGGTATCAACCAGGGAGGAACCTTTGAGGACATTCGGATCGCCCATGCAAAAGAGCTGTCCGCCATGGACCTGGACGGCTATGCCCTGGGAGGTCTGGCTGTGGGAGAGAGCCATGAGGAGATGTACCGGATCCTGGACGTGACGGTGCCCTGCCTTCCCCTGGAGAAGCCTACGTACCTGATGGGAGTGGGCACGCCGGCCAATATTCTGGAATCGGTGGAGCGGGGAGTGGATTTCTTTGACTGTGTGTATCCCTCCAGAAACGGCCGCCACGGCCATGTGTACACGAACCGGGGAAAGCTGAATCTGTTTAACCAGAAGTACGAGCTGGATTCGCGCCCCATCGAGGAGGGCTGTTCCTGTCCTGCCTGCCGTTCTTACACAAGGGCCTACATCCGCCATCTTCTTAAGGCGAAAGAGATGCTGGGAATGAGATTATGTGTCTTGCATAATTTGTATTTTTATAATAAAATGATGGAAGAGATCCGCGACGCGATCGAAGAGCATCGTTATAATGAATATAAGGCCGAAAAGCTGGCCGGTATGACGGGCGGAGAAAATTAATTTGAGAGACCGGATTTTACCTGCGAGGCGGAGAAAAACCGGGTAAGGAGGATTTATATGTTAGCTGCAAGTGGTGTGGGCGGAGTCGGATTCTGGGTAGTTTACGCGGCATTTCTTATAGGAATGATGTATTTTATCGCCATCCGTCCCCAGAACAAGGAGAAAAAGAGGATGGCAGAGCTGATGGAGAGCATCGCCGTGGGAGATACCATCCTGACCTCCAGCGGATTTTACGGCGTGGTCATCGACATGACCGACGATACGGTGATCGTGGAGTTCGGCAATAATAAGAACTGCCGGATCCCCATGCAGAAGACTGCCATCGTGCAGGTGGAGAAGCCGGAATAAAAGATCATAGCGGGCACAGCCATATCCCTGACAGGACACGGAGTTCTGTCAGGAATCTGTCTGTGCCCGTATTGGCCTGTTAAACAGGTACATAAAAGAAAGGGACAGGTGGAACGGTGATCAGAAATCTTGTATTTGATATGGGGAATGTACTGGTGTACTACGATTCCCGGCGGGCCAGCAGAGCATTTGCCGCAGACGAGGCGGAGATGGAGCTGGTAAACACAGCCGTGTTCATTTCTCCGGAGTGGATCATGCTGGACATGGGAGTGATCTCCGATGAGGAAGCGTTAAGACGGATCCAGGCCCGGCTTCCCCAGGGCCACGCCAGGGAGGCGGCCAGACTCTGTATGGAACACTGGCATGAGTACTGTATGTGGCCGGTGCCGGGCATGGAAGAGCTGACAGCGTCTCTGAAGGAACAGGGGTGGAAGCTTTACCTGTGCTCCAATGCGGCCATCCGGCTGGTGGACTGTTACCGGGATGTGATTCCCGGCATCGGTCTCTTTGACGGAATCCTGTTCTCCGCCGAGGTAAAATGCATGAAACCTCAGAAAGAAATGTACCGACATCTGTTTGAACGGTTTCATCTGAAGCCGGAGGAGTGCTTTTTTATCGACGACCAGCCCCTTAATATTCAGGGAGCCAGGGAATGCGGTATGGATGGGTACTGTTTTGCAGACGGGGATATGGAGAAGCTTAAAGGAGTGCTGGAGGAGCTGAGGGAGAGACCATAACTTATGGGTGGTTTGGATAAAAGGAATCTTAAGGAAGGAACAGAGTATGGATACGGAAAAGAAAGAAGTATCTCAGTCAAAAGCGATCATACGTGAGACATTCCAGATGGCCTGGCCAGCTGTTCTGGAGTCTTTTTTTGTCGCCCTGGCCGGTATGATCGATTCTCTGATGGTCAGTTCCATCGGAACCTATGCAGTGGCGGCAGTAGGCCTTACCACCCAGCCCAAATTTATCGGTCTGGCACCGTTTGTGGCAGCCAATGTGGCAGTGTCTGCCATCGTTGCCCGGAGAAAGGGACAGGAGGACCGCAAAGGAGCCAATCAGACTCTGGTGGCGGCGCTGGTGTTTGTGGCGCTGGCAGGAATTCTGGTCAGCATCCTCTGTGTGGCCCTGGCTGACCCCATTATCCGTTTGTGCGGATCCAATGAGGATACCCATGAAGCGGCAGTGATCTATTTTCAGATCATCATGGGCGGTATGATGTTTAATATCATCTCCCTCGCCATCAATGCGGCTCAGAGAGGTGCCGGGCGGACCAGGATCGCCATGAAGACCAATGTGACGGCCAATGTGCTGAATATGATCGGCAACTATCTGCTTATCGGAGGAAAGCTGGGATTTCCCGCCCTGGGTATCCGGGGAGCGGCGCTGGCTACGGTGTTCGGAACCGTGGTAGCCTGCGGAATGAGCATTCTCTCTGTCTTTCCGAAGGATAGTTTTGTCAGTATTCCCTATATTCTGGCAAAGAAAATCCGGTTTTCTGTCATGTCTCTGCGGGGGATCTTTCATATAGGCTCCAATATTTTTCTGGAACAGATCCTTCTGAGGATCGGTTTTATGTCCGTGGCTGTCATGACGGCCAAACTGGGAACCGATGCTTTTGCGGCCCATCAGGTGGGAATGAATGTGATGAGTCTGTCATTTTCCTTTGGAGACGGGATGCAGGTGGCGGCGGTGGCCCTCATCGGCCGCAGTCTGGGGGAGGAGAAACCGGAGCTGGCCAAGGTATACGGCGGAATCTGTCAGAAGATGGGGATGGTTATCTCCCTGGTGCTGGCAGTGTTCTATCTGCTGGGAGGAAGGCTGCTGTACAGTCTGTATTTTAAGGAAGCCCACATTATCGCCATGGGTGTGGAGATCATGAGAGTGATCGTGATCATCGTAGTTCTGCAGATCTCCCAGGTCATCTACATGGGATGCTTAAGGGGCGCAGGGGATGTGCTGTTCACCACAGTGGCCTCCACCATCAGTGTCACTTTTGTCAGAACACTCTGTTCCTATGCACTGTGCTATACCTTCGGCCTGGGACTGATCGGAATCTGGTTTGGCGTGGTGTGTGACCAGTTCTGCCGGTTTGTGCTGACCCGGTGGAGGTTTAAGTCGGGGGTCTGGACGAAGGTGAAGATTTAGAAGGGACGGATAAAGATATGGATCGCGAAACCTATTGTCTGCTGGAAAACTATATGCTCTCGTGTATGGAGGACAGCGCTCATGACAAAGAGCATATCTATCGGGTGCTGTACCATGGACTGGAGATCGCAAAAACAGAGAACCATGTGGATTATGATGTTCTGATCGCTGCCTGTCTGCTCCATGATATCGGCAGGAGAGAACAGTTTGAGAATCCGGCTTTATGTCATGCCATAGTGGGTGGCCGGAAAGCATATAATTTTCTGACAGAGCACGGATTTGAAGAAGATTTTGCAAACCGGGTGAAACACTGTATCGAGACCCACCGATACAGACAGAACCAGAGGCCGGAGAGTCCGGAGGCAAAAATCCTTTTTGATGCAGATAAGCTGGATGCCACCGGGGCCATGGGAATCGCCAGGACTCTGATCTATAAAGGGATCGTCTCTGAACCGATCTATTCGGTATTGCCGGATGGCAGGATCTCCGACGGGAAGCACGATCAGGAGCCTTCGTTTTTTCAGGAGTATAAGTATAAGCTGGAGGGGCTGTATTCCGGATTTTATACGAAAAGAGCGGCTCAGATAGCCGGGGAAAGACAGAGGATCGCGGTGGATTTTTATAATTGTCTGTATCAGGAGGCAAGTTTTTCCTGCTTAAGGGGCAGGGAGGAGCTGGAGAGACAGATCAAGGTATAAAATATTAAAGTAACAGGAGGGGTGACATGAAGAGAAGATTGGCTGTGGTGATGGCGGCTCTGCTGGCTTTACAGAGTCCTGCCCAAAGTGTAAATGCCAACGCTTCTGTATCGGACAGCAGCGGTCTCACAGAGGCGGGATCGAATTCCGAAAGCGGAGAACGGACCAATGGCGGAGATGTGGAAGAGAAAAAGACAGAGTCCGGAAGCGAAGCAGATACGGGAGACAGGGACGAAGAAACCGCAGGAGGCGGAGCGGACAGCGGAAGCGAAGAGGAAAGCGGAGCCGGAGGAAGTACGGACAGCGAAGACAATGAAGGAAACGAGTCCGTGGGAAGCGGAACGGACAGCGGAAGCGAAGAGGAAAGCGGAGCCGGAGGAAATACGGGAAGCGAAGGCGATGAAGGAAACGAGTCCGGGGGAAGCGGAACGGATATCGGAGTCGAAGAGGGCATCGGAAGCGAAGGCGAAGAGGAAAGCGGAAGCGGAGGAAATACGGGAAGCGAAGGCGATGAAGGAAACGAGTCCGGGGGAAGCGGGCCGGACACCGGAGCCGAAGGAGGAAGCGAAGGCGAAGAGGGAAGCGGAGCCGGAGGAAATACCGCGGGCGGAGATGCTGAAGGAAACGGAGACCATACGGACAGCGACACCGTGGGAATCCCCGGAACCGGAACCGGGGAGGTAAATCCCGGGGCGGAGAAAGATAAGAACGAAACAAAACCGGACAGCCAGCCGCCGGCAGTGCAGCCGGGAGGCGCCGCGGTCAGTCCCGCAGTGGAGAATCCGGAACTGAAAAATCAGAAACAGGAGATGGAAAGAGAAGGAGCCGGGACAGGATGGCTCCGGCTGAATCTGAAAGGAGTCACGGAGGCCAGGGAGTCTGAGTGGACTCTGGAACTGCAGCCTTCAAGGGACGGGGAGAGTCTGGAAGCCATCGTTTATCAGATCACTCTGCCGGAGATGAATGACGGTCAGTACGGAACCGAAGAGTATGTGATCGAGGATATTCCCAACGGTCAGTATCAGCTGTCGCTCACCCCTTTCGAAGGAGACGGCAGTTCCTATATTCCTTATGAGCAGAAAAACATAAAGATCGACAGTGATATCACCACCCTCTTTTTTATCAATGATCTTCCGGAGAATCAGGGGTATGAGGGGGCATCCGCAGGAGTCGGCGTGCTGTCCATGGGGGACATCAACGGTGACGGGAAAGTAGATGACAAGGATAAAGACGAGCTTTTAAAACTGGTGTCCATGACGGAGCTTCATGACGACGCTTTTTCGGATCGGGCAGATCTGAACGGCGACGGTACAGTAGATCTTCTGGATGTGGCGCAGTTTACAAAATATTACAAGACAGGCGCCGGTGAGCGGCTTGCCAGGCCCCAGAAGACCCTTCTCATCAGAGAAGATGAGATAACTGCAAGCGTCAGCAACGCGTCCCGCCAGGAAGGAAGCGCCGAAAGCGTATTTGCGGGTACAGGTTCTCTGACTATGGAATGTGACGGCGTGATCACTGCCAATAATATGGTGGAACTGTCCGGAGAGTTTGAAGAAGCCAGAACCATGGCAGGCTTTGTGATCGAGCCGGTTCTGGGTTCCGGAGGAAGTATCCGAAACGCCATTATTATCGTTGAGCCGGAGGGAGAGAACAAAACTCCCATGGAGTTTCAGGTTATTGACGGTATAGCCAGAAGATCCGGAACCAGAGCCAGGAGCGCTCTTTTCCGGGCAGCCTCCAGGACGGTGACGGGAAACGAGGACTCCATGCTTCAGGGGCTTCCCATCGTCATCGATCTGGGGGGACAGGTGGCGGTGAAGAGGATCACCATCAAGGTCAGCAGCACTCTGGATCAGAAAGGTCTGACAGACATCTCCCGGGTGGAATTCCTCAATAATATGGCAGACAGGATTCCGGAACCGGAGCTGTGTATCCCCGACCGCCTTTATGTAGAAGACGGAGATGCTTCTTTTACTCTCAGCTGGAGGAAACAGCCCAACGTGACCGGATATGAGGTGACAGTCACGGATCAGGACGGCAGCAGCCAGGTGTATCCGGTGGAGAACACGACTTCCCTCAGTGTCAGCTCAATAAACGGAAGCGATCTGATCAACGGCGAGGAATATGCTGTCACGGTGCGCTCCGTCAACGGGGCCTGGAGGAGCCGGTCATCAGAGACGGTCACGGCCCGTCCAAGAGCCGCAGCTCTTCCTCCTGCTCCGGAGAATATCACGATCACCGGCGGCTATAAGCGACTGTCCATCGGCTGGAAAGACATGAAAGATACGGATACATATACACTGTATTACCGGAAGGCGGCGGACACGGCAGCGGATTATCAGTCCATAGAAGGGATCGTGGAAAACAGCTATGATCTTCGTGATCTGGAAGATGTAACCCGGTATGAGATCTATTTGACCGGAACCAATCCTCTGGGAGAGGGGCCCAAATCCCTGACCTATACGGGTACTACAGCTTCTCTGGATCCTCCGGTGACTCCCAATTACAGGCTGATCAACACACCGGAAGGAAACCGTACAGCCCATGTGGAGTCAGTGCTTTACGGCGGTACAGAGGGCCATGAATTTGATGTGGTGGATAATAATTACATTACCAGCTGGGTCAGAAACGACTGGGATGCCGGTTTAAGCTATCCGGCGGAGAATAAATCTCCCATCGTGACCCTCGACGGGGAGTATGAGATGGACACCATCGCTCTCATCCCCGATGAGGAACAGAAATATCCTTTAAAGGGCGCTGTTATTTACTATTGGAACAGCCAGGGGCAGAAAGCCTCCATGCAGACAACCGTGACCAGGAAGACCAGCAACAACAAAGCATATTATATGGTTCAGGCGAAAGAGCCCTTTACCGCCGCGAGAGTTCAGCTGGCAATAGGAAATACATATGGTTCAGAACATCGGATCAGTATCGCGGAACTGAAATTTTATTACTATGATTCTCTGGAGAGGGATATCATGGGCCTGTATGCAGATTCCTATCATGTGAGCTTGCGGGATAATGTGAATCAGTCAGAGATCGACGGACTGAGGGAACGGCTCAACACGCCTGACGAGGTTAGCGGAGAATTTCATCCCAAGTCAGAGATCCTCGAAGCAGAGCTTGCCAATGCGGAAAAGATCCTGGCAGAGGGCAGTGCAGACGATGAGGTCGTGAAAGTAGACAGTAAGGACACAGAGCGGGCCGATTCCCATATCACATTCCGGGGAGGACTCAACGCATACCAGCCTCTCGGGGTGGCGGCTATGGCAGGAGATACGGTTACGGTCTATGTAGGCGGCCCTAAGCATAACGTGGGAGACGGTACCAGACTTCAGCTGATCACGGCCCAGTATCACGGCAGCTCGGCGGCAGTGTTTAAATCTGCCGGCTATCTGAAAGCAGGGCCCAATGAGATCACCATAGAAGCTGTGGACAACATGGACCTGGAGCGGGGCGGACAGCTTTATGTGGCTTACACAGGAAGCGCCGGCGCCGAGGAATACGGCATCCGCGTTGTAGGAGGAACGAAGGTTCCGGTCCTGGATCTGTCGGATTACTCCCTGAGAACTCTTGAAGATCCCATGGCGGACGAAGAGTGCAGCAGGAAACTGACAGCTTATGTGGAGGCTCTGGAGGAGATGTCCGCCAGGATCGGGACTCTTCACAACGAGGAGCACGGCAGCTATGACTGGGATCCGAAAAACTGTATCTGTGAGGCCACGGATATTGTTACAAGATATAGCATGCTTTCTCTGGCCACGGATCAGGTTCTGGCAGGTCTCGGCAGCGGAAGCACGGAGGATAAGGCACAGGTGCTGGCTCAGTCTCTGAAGGCCATGGATGAGATGATGTATCTCTTCTATCAGCATAAGGGATTAAGCGAGGACCCGGGTGCACCCGGCTATAACAGAGTGCCTGTGAGCCGTATCAACATCCGGTATCAGAGGATGTTTGCCGGAGCATTTATGTATGCAGGCGGCAGACATATCGGAATCGAGTGGGCACAGCTGCCGGGCATGGTAAACGGAAGGCCGGTTCAGGCTGACGAGAACGGGAAATGGGTAAGCGGCCGGTACTTTGGCTGGGGAATCGCCCACGAGATCGGTCATGAGATCAATGAAGGCGCTTATGCCGTGGCAGAGATCACCAACAATTATTTCTCCCTTCTGGCACAGGCTCAGGACAACAACGATTCCGTCCGTTTCCGGTATCCGGATGTATTTAAAAAAGTCACATCAGGAACCAAAGGTAAGGCCTCTAATGTATTTGTACAGCTTGCCATGTACTGGCAGCTCCATCTGGCATATGACAGGGGATATAACTTTAAGATCTATGACACCAATGCAGAACAGCTGGAGAATCTGTTCTTTGCCCGGGTGGACTCCTATGTGAGGAAACCGGATAAGGCTCCCGGATCTCTCAGCTTAAGCGGGGCGGATACGGACAACAAGCTGATGCGTCTGGCCATGGCGGCCTCCGAAAAGAACCTGCTGGAATTCTTCCGCCACTGGGGCATGGAGCCGGATGAGGGAACCATCGCCTATGCCAGCGGATTTGAGAAGGAGACCAGAGGAATCTGGTTTGCCAACGACGAGATCAGGGCGGCTCAGATAGAAGGAGGAAGCAGCCAGAATCCGGCTGCAGGCATGCAGGTACAGGGAATCGTGGATTATATCACAGGATCCAACCAGGTGACTTTGGATCTGTCCTCCACATCAGATATCTGGATATATGAGATCTGCCGGTATGAGCGGATCAAAGATCAGATCGAGAGAAAGACTGTGGGATATGCCCAGGCGGACGGCAGCGGAGATGCCCGGTTTACGGATACCATAGGAACCATTAACAACCATACTTTTACTTATGAGGTTATCGGTTACGACCAGTGGCTGAACCCGACAGAGAAAGCGGAGATCGGTTCCGTGAAGGTGTCTCATGACGGCAGCCTTGACAAGAGCCTCTGGCAGGTCACCACAAACCTGGCCAACGACGACCTGGCAGAGTCGGATGAAGACAATCCGGATGTTCAGGAACAGATTGGCCTGGAGCTGATGATTGACGATGATGCTTCCACCGGTTTTACAGGACAGACCGATGCGGGAGTGACTCCGGAGATCATTCTTCATCTGAATCAGGATGAAGTGGTCACAGGACTGGTATACACCGCCGGGTCAGGGACGGGCATAAAAGATTTCCAGATCTATGTCAGTGAAAACGGAACCCGGTGGACCAGGGTGAAAACTGCAGATACCGGTTTCCAGACCACAGACCAGGCTCAGACCATCTATTTCCGTGATGAGAAGAACCTGTATACTTACAATGCAGCCTATGTAAAGCTGACAGCTCCGGGACAGGGAGGAAAGGAACTGACCGTCTCAGAACTGTCGCTGCTGGGACAGACAGGCGATAATCTTGTCTTTGAGGAGACAGAAAGTATGGGAATCCTCAGCGCGGATTATATGGATAACGGAGAAGTGCTGATTCCAAAGGGTTCTCTGGTATTTACAGGCAGATATAAAGGAAATCCGGCTTATAATACAGTGCTTCTCTGGGATGAGAATGGCAGAATCGTAGGCGGGCTTGACAGCGAAGGCAGCATCTGTGCAAAACAGGTTATCTTTGCCCCGGATCCGGAAAACGGTATGCTGGGAGAGGTAAGCGACGGTATCTGGGTCTACTATATAGAGCCCGGTTTTGATGTGTCTTCTGTCAGCTCAGGAAAAGTCCGCGGAGAGCTTTACCGGGTGGACGACGCTCAGACTCAGGAAGGAGAAAGGCTGGTAAGCTCCACAACCTTTGTTGAGGTTCCGGCACAGCTTCCTTCTATCACACTGAATAAAGGAGGCGGACAATGAGAAAGAACAGCATCAGAGCCATGATAGCCGTCTGCCTGACAGCGGCAGCCGTGACGGCGCCTCAGATCTGCGTATGGGCTGCCGGAGCAGTGGCCTCCTGGACCACAGGCAGCAGAGAAGATCAGGCGCAGCTTTCGATTTCCCTTCCGGAGAGCCAGGCGGCCGCGGGGGTTTCCGCACTGCAGGTCAGCATCCGGCTGGAGCCGGTGGAAGAAGGAGGGACAGCCAAAGCAGAGTTTGTTTTTGACAGCAGCATCAAAAACGACAGGAAGATCACGGTTCAGGATTGCCTCTATGACGAGGAAGAAGGCAGGATAACCGTATTTGCGGCAGGAAATGATATCGGGCTTTTTGACAGCGGAAAATTAAGAAAAATCGGTACGCTGACAGCCAGAGATTCCGGTGATGTCAGAGTGTCTGTCGTGGAAGCCTGGGCCGTGGCAGACGGAGAGAAGATTGAGATCTCTCCGGGAAGCGGCCAGGAATGTATCCTGAAGACAGGAGTGAAAAAGCCGGACGACAATACCGGAGGCGATCCGGACCCGGATCCGGAACCAGACAGAAAGCCCGGCGGAAGCGGAGGAGGCGGTGGCAGCAGCAGATCGAGAAGCAGCCTGGGCGCCGTGTATGCAGAGCCTTTTGCCGGAGCCATGGAAACCAAAGGGAACTGGATATGGACGGGAACCGTCTGGAGATTCCGGCTCCGCTCCGGCAGATATGCCAGGAACACATGGATCTATGTAAAAGGAGAATGGTACCACATCAACCAGAATACGGATATGGACCTGGGCTGGTATCTGGCTCCCGGAGGCACCTGGTATTATCTGACGGAAACCGGTGCCATGAAGAAGGGCTGGATCGACTTAAAAGGAATCCGCTATCACCTCAGGGAGGACAACGGCAAGATGAATACGGGCTGGTTTTTCTGTGAGAATAACTGGTTCTATGCCGACAAAAACGGCGGTATGATGACCGGCTGGCAGCTGGTCAATGAGAAATGGTACTACCTGAATCCTGTAAAACCGGTGCCTGTAAAAGTGCTGAATCCGGAGACCGGCCAGATGGAGGACTCCATAGCGGGCCAGAGACTTTACGGAGCCATGTATGCCGGGGAGAAGACGCCGGATGGCTTTACGGTGGATGACCAGGGAGCCAGACAATAATATAATATCCGGGCGGCATAAACGAATCAGCCGTACTGTTCACGGGTATCTTGTGAACGGTACGGCTGATTTAATAGTTCAGGAATTTTTGATGTTACTGTATGGGCAGGTGGAAATGATAGTGTAACTTTACCTGGGGAATTTTAAGAAATAAAAAATAAGACGACATCTT
>CAJUJV010000010.1:68833-70917 GCA_910586845.1 uncultured Hungatella sp. | reverse complement strand
CTTTGATTTTCAAGGTCCGTTTCGTTGTCGGCTTTTCAGCGGCAACTCATTCATACTATCATAAGTCCATCGCTTTGTCAACAACTTTTTTCCACTCTTTTTAACTTTTTCATGAAGTGGAAATCACCGTGATCTTACGGTGGATTTTACTATATCATTTCATTTCCAAATTGTCAAGGCATTTGTGTCACTTTTTTGAACAATTTTTTCCGTCTTTTTTCCCACCACTAAATATGCCCTTTCTTCCCGTTTTTTCCTATATTTTGTGGTTGTATAAAAAAATACCGCTGACCTCTCTTTTCTCTGTCACCGGTATTTTGTCTTAATTGTATATTCTTTTTGCTTATTTTTAGGTTCTGACAGACTATTTCTAAAACACTCCTTTTATGAGCCCCATTACAATTCTTACTACAATATTGTAATGATACAAAAAACCAAGCCATTTACTGGCTTCAATCTGTCTGATCAGGCCTGCTCCCCAGCCGGTTCGGGAGAACGCCGTCACCAGCAGGAAGAAGAGCCAGAGAAAAAACAATCCCTGAAGTCCTCCTAATAAGGCTCCTGCCAGCTTGTTTATCCCTGATATAACAGGAAGCCTTGCCATAATGTCCAGCCACCATATAAGCAGATGCATACCTGTGCTGACCAGGATAAACAGGAGCACAAAGCCGACACCGTTAATGATCCAGTCTGTCAGGCAGGTACTTATATAATCGGCGATCACGTTCTCTCCCTGTGTTTTGTATCTGTCCAGGGTATCATTTTCCAGAAGAAATTTCTCTATCTCGTAAGGAAGGTCCAGACTTTCAATGAGAGACTGCTGATCTGTTCCGCTTTCATCTGGTGTGATGGTTTTTTTTATTCCTTCTTTGATCCAGCCATGGACCGGCGTCTGATTTTTGATAAATGACGCGACCGATGGCATGGCCATATGAACGAACCCAAAAGCCAGTATCAGCGAGACCATGGACACTGCCATCCGAAAAAAGCCCCGATAATGACCGTACAGAACCATGATCAGCAGATAAATTCCTGCTGCTATTTCAAGCCAGTTTTTCATAAATACCTCGTCACGGACGGGACAGCACCAGTTTCTCTATCATCTGAGCCACTCCCGCCTCATCATTGTTCGGCGCTATATAGTCTGCCATATTTTTTAATTTTTCCTCTCCGTTTTCCATGGCAATACCGACTCCCACCGAAGTCATCATGGAAAAATCGTTTTCCCCATCTCCGAAAGCCATGGTCTCTTCCGGCTTAATACCCAATATGGCAGCCAGGCGGAGAATTCCTTCTCCTTTGGTGGCCCCCAGACCATTAACCTCCAGATTATAGGGAAATGACGAACTTACCAGCACATCTCCCCGCTCCTCCAGTTTTCTGCGGATCTCTGTCCGCTCTCTTCGGTCATCCATAAACAGATTCAGCTTATCTACCATACAATTGCGGTCTCTGATATAGTCCTTCAGATTATCGACCGGCGTTCTTGTCTGGCGCACCAGCTGCTGTACTACTTCAGGGATCCCGTAGTCAGCCATATTTTCAAAGCAGCGGCGCTCGGAAAATCCGGCTCCCCGGATATAGGCATCGCACATTACATGATATCCGCTTACGAGTTCGTAGATCTCCACCGCCGTCCGGGCAGACAGGAGTTTTTCATCGAGGATCTTTTTCTCCTGAAGATCTTCTACCATACCTCCGTTGACGGTTATGGCATAACGGATCCCGGGAATCTGACGGATGGATTCCGGAATCCCTATGGCGATCCGCCCCGTACAGGGAACAATATGGATTCCCCTGGCTATGCAGTCCTGAATCGCCTTTTTGTTCCGCTCCGGAAGCAGTTTTTCACTGTCCAGCAGAGTTCCGTCCAGATCTAATGCTATCAGCCGTATATTCATAGGTTTTTCCTTTCCTGCCAGTGTACTGACACATTTAGATTTCGTCAAATGACTTGCCTGAATTTCCATCTGCCATGTTGTCGTCGGTCAACGATGCCACCGCATCGCCTCTCTCATCCGCCTTGCAGGCTGAAAATTCATTCTGCGTCATTTAACTGAAAGTAAATGTGTCAGCACACTAGA